>MFMU01000009.1:48887-48987 GCA_001781915.1 Candidatus Kaiserbacteria bacterium RIFOXYD1_FULL_47_14
TAGACCCAGCCGACACCGGCACGCGAAGCGAGATGCCATCGAATTTCCCAACGAGCGGTTCATACGCCTGTGCTACCGCAATCGCCGCACCGGTAGAAGT
>MFMU01000009.1:49026-58935 GCA_001781915.1 Candidatus Kaiserbacteria bacterium RIFOXYD1_FULL_47_14
GTCCTTTTTTGATGAACCATCCACAATGGATTGGCTCGCGGTATAGGCGTGTGTCGTCGAGAGCACTGCCTTTTCAATCCCGATTGTTTCGTCAAGAATAGCGATAACCGGACTCGCGGCGTTCGTTGTGCATGAAGCATTCGATGATATCTGGCAGGTCTTCAAACGGTCTTCATTCAAACCCATCAGCACCGTCGCTCCAAGCGGAACGCTTGTCCCGAGCTCGGTCGAGGGACTGTCCTTCACTGGCGCGGTGATAACCACGCGCCGTGCGCCTGCTTTAATATGTGCTTGTGCTTTTTTGTAATCAGTAAAAAATCCGGTCGATTCGACAACGACATCAATATCGAGTTTCTTCCATGGGAGATCTACAGGATCTTTTTCTGAAAAGAATTTCACTTCCTTTCCATCAATCAGAAGGCCTTGTGGCGGTTCAACCGCCACGAAGAAAGGAGCGCGTCCATACACCGTGTCGTATTTCAGAAGATACGCGAGATTCTCGAGTGAACCAAGATCGTTTACGGCGATAATCTCAATCTCGTCTCGTCCATGCGCGAGCCGAGCAAATGCTCTGCCTATTCTCCCGAATCCATTAATCGCAACGCGAATAGCCATACGAAAAGTATACTATATTTTCTTTATCCACTCATATACTACCCGCCCCATTCGGAGTTGTCGTGGCAGGAGCGATAGATTCGACAAGCTCACTACCAATAATCGTCACCACGCGCGAGACAGTGCCAACATTTCCGGCAGTATCGGTCGCAGTATAAGTAAGAGTATAGAGACCGGCAGTTGCCGTATCGACTGCGCCTGTCACTACAATACTCGAAGTCAAATCAGTATCACTTGCCTCAAGTTCTGTCGATGTGTCAGTGGCGGTTGCACCAGGATCAGTGAATATACCCCCAACAGTTATTTGCATCGCTGCTTCGCCGATTAGCATTACGACAGGCGGCGTAGTATCGCCCAAGATTGGCGTTGAAGTGGCGATGACAGTATCGGGTGTTGAGGTGGCACTAACGGGCGGCGCGGTATCTGAATTTAAGGTTTGACCTTGAGGATTCGGATCTAAGGTCGAACCTTGGATGCTATCAGGAGTTGAAGTCGCTATCTGCCCTTCGGTCTGGATGAGGAAGTAATCGAAAGAAACATCTGCCGGCTGTGCATTCTCGAGCATAAGCTTGAATGAGCCATTTTGTTTATCGCTGATATACCACGAGCCGGTGGTCGAAGCGGTAAGCGTCACAAATATCTTGGACGACGGCTTCACATAGGTATTGTTCACCTGCGCAACCGTGTTCCCTGCGAGAATAGTAACGGTCCCTGCTGAAGATGAACCGGCAGAATTTGTCGCTGCGACAAATTGGTCAGCGACAAGCGTGCCGAACTGCGCGAAGCCCTTTTGAATGAATGCACCAAAGCCCTCGAACGCACTCGCAAGCGAAGTCGTCGAGAATGCTGATGACTCGCTCGATATCGTGCCATCCTCGAGCGCAGTTACGCGCGTCTCAAGCGAGGCGAGGTGTATTTCTTGTGCATCGATCTTCTCCGCGAGCGCCTGCACGCCCGAGAGCGTGTAGGTCGCCAATTTATAAATATCAACGCCCTTTCCGTCGGCCGTTAGAACGGACGATGGGATTTCTGCCATCACGGTCGCTTGCGGCGAGCTTGTCGAGACCGTTGAATTAAATGTAAATCCCGTTGATGATGCAATCGCCGTTTCGTATGCGCCCGCAAACACATTTCCAGAAATCGTCAGCTTCTCAAGCGCGATAGTATCGATGGCTTCCTTCACGAGCTGTTGGACACTGTCTTCAATCTTCATATTCGCAATGCGATCCACTACGAGCGATTCGACTTGTTCAACCGCCAGTGATTTATTTCGTCGAGAAATCAAGACCTTAATCTTCCCGGTATCGGCAGTGAGTGGCTCTAATGCTACTGCAACCGTAGAGTCGCCGTTATCAGCGCGCATCGCGTAGCCAGGCGTCGTAGATGCCGAGGTAAGCGAATCGCCTATAGCAATCGGTCCATTCTCGGCCGAGGCAAATGCTTCAACCTGACCCATCATACCGATAACGGTGTAGTGAGAAGGATTCTCATCGACTGCTTTAATATAATTACCGACAACCGATGGTTTCGTTGAGACGATACCCATCACATTATTATCAGCACCGCGCGCGCAGCGCTTTACTGCACTATTTTTCACTATATCAACACAGACAACTTCACCCGATTGTAAATCAACACTATCCGTATAGAAATATTCAGCATAGTCAGCGCCCGTTCCGGTATACGCACCATCGGCAAATGTTCTGCCGTATGAATCAACTTTAAATATCAATCCGGAGGTTGTTGAAGAAATGGTAAAGACATCGCGCAAAGAAGCAGTATTGTCTACCAAAGAGAGTTTTGCATATGGACTCGTGGTGCCGATGCCGACATTGCCTGTCGAAGAGACTCGCATCACCTCATCTCCCGAACCCAAGCTCGCGCTTCCATTCACCGAGAATTTGTAAGTCGTCGGACTAGATGTCCCGATGCCCACATTGCCATTGTTAAGAATCGTCAAAGCTGATGGAGTGCTCGTGCCAAAGGCATCGGTGGAAGTGCCGATATAGAGATTCCCGCCCATCGAGGAGAAGAGCCAGTGCTTCAGATTATCCCCAGCAGAAGTGTCTGATAGAGCGAATGAAGGGCGCGTACCGGCGATTTGAAGATTCCAATTTGGAATAGCCGTCCCGATGCCGACATTCCCACTCGTAGCGAGGAAGATAGAAGAAGTCGCAGTAATCGTATTCGCTCCACTGAAATAAGGAAATTGGCCAGTTGCACCGGAATATAGCGAGGAGGTGGCGATGGTAAATGTTCCTGCTGTCCCACCTACGAACGAGCCAAGAGTACCTCCCGCATAGGAAAGACCGAGTCCAAGCGTTGGAGTTGAAGTCGCTACATTCGCAAAAGTATTTACACTGGAGAAGTAGGGAATGTTACCAACGACTGCTTCGGTAGAAGTTGAAAGACCATTGAACGAGAGAACATTAGCGGAGAACGAGAGCGGAAATGAAGCCGAGGTGATACGGTTGGTATAGGCAGTGTCCCAATTCGTATTGTTGTACCCAGAAGTCAGACCGGTCCCTCCGTATGCTACGCCGAGCGCATTACCGAGAACGAGCGATGTGGAGGAAGCCGTGCCATTCACTTCTAGTTTGTATAAAGGATTCGTCGTCCCGATGCCGAGAGAGCCGTCAGAAGTAACCGTACTCAATACATTACCCGATGAATCCAGCCAGTTGGTGAGCGCGCCGGTCTGGCCTGATACGGCAGCAATAGCGAGAGTTGTGGAGGCAGGAGATGTAGCAGCATTGGAGAGGTGAAGATTCTGATTGAATTCAAATCGCTTCAATGATGAGTTCCAGGAGAGAACGCCATTACTTGGTGCGCTCGCACCGCGATAAAAGACGAGAGAGATATCGCGAGCATCAGCCGTCGGATTGATGGAGTCAATGCTAAACGATGAGTTATTCGTACCCGCGATGGAGGTTGAAGCGGAAGAGAGATTGTTCGCAACGATGTTTCTGACATAGCCGTTGTCCCAATATGCCGCAGGACTTCCAAGATCGTATTCTTCATTCGAGGTCGGGATGATATTCGCCGTAGCATTCACATTGCTCGGGCTGACATTGGTGATAGAAAGTGCTGTTCCACCGATACTCGTGCCGAGAGTGAGCGCGGTCTGATAGGAAACGATTCGGCCATAGCCGGTATTGGCATCGGTATAAATCTGCAGCATCGGATCGGCATTCGAGTCGTTGAATGAGAGCATGGTGTTGCCGGTACTTCCCGTGCCTCGCTGAATGTTGAGAATGCTCGCAGTACTTGGTATGCCATTCACGGTCAGCGGGCCATAGATAGTGGATGTGTTGCCATCGCCTTTAAGAGTGGTGGTGGAGGTGCCACCGATGACGAGTGAGGAATATGCGGAGAATTGCGTTGTTGAAGCGAATGGAAAAGTCAGTGTAGTGCCATTGAACGCAAGATTAGCTGAATCGACAAAGACGCCTGCAGTCGTAATATACGGAACACGATTCGCGGTAAGAGATGAAACAGTTAGATTCGTTGTTGAGGCCGTATTGAAATAGCCGGTGCCGCTTGCCGTAATGTTCGTTGTGGACGCGCCGCCGCTCATAGTGAAGAGCCCACTGGTGATAGTCGATGAGGCGTTCGAAAGGAATCCGTTCGTAAAAGTAGTAAGACCGGTATATGCGGTCGTGCCCGTTATAGTGAGATTTCCGTTGACCGAAAGATTCGCGCCGTTCAGAAGCGAAAGATCGCCATTCTGGTTGACGGTAAGAGCTGTGGTAGTGGCTAAGAGCGAGGTGGATGTTGAGATGGCGAAGATGTTCGTATTGCCGCCCGCAAGACCGGCAATAGAAAGAGAGGCGAAGGGAGATGAGGTGCCGATGCCGAGGCGACCAGTAGAAGTTGAATAATTGAAGTTCGCATTGTCCTGTCCGAGGATTGTCCCATCACCGATAAAAAGAATCGACCCAAGAACCCCATTCGTCACTTCGCCGCCGATCTCGGTACTGCCGACATTCTTCCACGCCGAGCCATTGTATACATTAAGCTTGTTAAGGGTGCTGTCATACAGCGTGAGACCGGCGGTCGGCGACGGTATCGCATTTTTTTGCACGGTCGTGAGGCGCGGCGGCAGGATGCCGCCCGTTGTTGAGGTTACATCAAACACTGCCGATGCGTCTGGTGCAGCAGTGCCGATGCCGATGCGGCCGCTCGCCAGAATAGTCATCAAAGTTGAAGTCGCCGTGCCGGCGGTGGTGGAAGCAACAGTGAAGAGCGGAGTATTCGCGGCTGTGTTGAGATTGTTGGAAATTGATAACAGGGAATAAGGAGAAGTCGTGCCGATGCCGACAAAACCGCCATCGGTTATGGTCATCCGCTCTGTTGATGCAGTAACAAAACGAAGAAAGTCATCTGTGCCGGCGGTGATGTATGTCGTTTGTGCTGGATTGATGACGCCGCCCAGACCTTGCCAGACGCTATTGTCGCCATACCCTTCGAACTGATGCGTGGTGGTGTTGTACCGCACATATCCGACATCTCCACCCGGACGCTGCGCTGTCGTGCCGACTGGTAAGCGAAGCGAATCGGTAGCAAATAAGTCAAACGAGACCGAGGGTGAAGAAGTGCCGATGCCGATGCGCCCGTTGGTGCCGGAGATGTACAAGAGCGGCGTGGAGGTGCCGACAATGAAGAGACCGTTGCCGAATGGCGTGGAAGTGCCGATGGCGAGCGAGCCGGCAAAGGTGCTGGTGGCGGAAGAGGAGGTAGCGATGAAATAGGGCGCCGAGATGTATGAGGTCGCAGAAATTAACGAAGGCGTAATGATGCCCGAAACTGCAAGATCGCCAGTAACGGTCGTTGCGCTAAGATTTGTGGTGCCGCCGGTGAGGTTGGTGAACGAGCCGGTTGTTGCTTCGATTGAAGTGCCCTCTGTAATGACAATGCCTTTGTTGAACAGAGCGAGGATTGAGCGAGCGGCATTATCAGATGCGTTTTCAGTCGACCCGCGCGACTGGAGACGGAGAGAAGCAAGCGATTGATTGAGGAAATCCTCGGAGACACCCTGCACGACTGTAGTATAGGTTGGATAAGAATATGAGATGCGGTTTGTGGTGAGCGAAGTCGAACCAATAGGAGTAGAAGTACTGACAGCGATTCTTTGTATCACTACTGGCGTCACGACTGATGGCGGAGAAGCGAAAAGAAAAGCGAGAACGCGGGTGGCTGATGAAAAGAGATTGTTGATGGTCGTATAAGTGGAGAGAGCGAGATGTTCTCCAATAGAAAGTGCCGGGGCAACAGCTGCGAGCATACCACTTGATGAAGTCAGACCTTCCCAAGCAGCTGCCGTTTTACCAAGTGCTCCGAGATAAGTGTCTTCAAAAATAGCTGGGACCTCCACAAGATATGGACTAACACTACGAGCGAACGAGAGTGTGTTTGTAGTTCCAGAATAAACAAAATGACCCATATTTTGAATAAGTCCGAGATAGCTTTGAGTGACACTCTCTGTTAGTGCGACAAAACGAGAAGCGCCTGCATATTCAACATCGAAGACCGATTGAGCGAGCGTTGCAGGTGCACGAACGGCTACGCGGGCAGTAGTGTTCGCGATAGCATCACCAACACCGACAACGAAAGCGACCGTGACACGAGCACTTTCAGGCGCTACTTCAGCAGTCCTGTATGCAAATAAAATATCCGCTCGTATCGCGCTCTGTGTGGCGGTGATGATTGCATTACCAAACGCAAGATTCATTTGGTTAATAAATTCTGGCGCGCTCTTGAATGTATCGCGACTGGCCGCAGCAAGTGAATCTGCAATACGGACAGGATTGGTGATGAGTGAATACATTACTTCACTAAAGTTACGAATGGAAGATGTAGTTGGTTGTATAGATGCCACTGACGATGGAGAAGATTCATTCCTAAAGTGTGTTGTAACATATGAGTGATCCTCGGGAACACTCATATGTAATGAAGAAAGATCCGGCTTAATAAGAATTGCTGATGCAAGATCGGCAGAAGCGACACGATTTCTCGTAGCAACGCGCGGAACAACAGCGTTCATTTCAATTTTTGCATCAGTAATTCTTGATGCGATGCGTAATGGAATATTTCCGAACGCTTCGTTAAATCCAAATGCTGTCTCGCGTGCAATTTTATTGCTATTTGTTGCAAGCTGTGCAAATGGTGCTGCATACGCGATATACGCACCAGATGCAACAACAAAAAATGAAACCGATAATGCAACGAACTGCGAAAACAAAACATTCTCTTTGAGATTTATCGCCGGCAGAGAAATTTGTTTTGACAATGCTTTGCCTGTATTGCGTATGAATGAATGATGTTTTCGGTATTCGATTTCTCTTTCACGCGAGAGTGCGCGAGCATAATCAACTTTATGAATTCCTTGCTGATCTAAAAAGTGTGTGAGTGATTCTTTATTGATAAACCAGCTGTGTCCGATTCTTTTTCCTTCAATTTTCCCAGAACGCGCGAGACGCGCGAGATAATCTGAGGAGTACCCAAAAAGTTCTCCAGCATCTTTTGTCGTCATTAGATTTTTTTCAAAGAGTGGATCCATGTCGGATAGACGAATTAACTAAATAATAACTTATTATTTCGGCATTAGTACCTGTACCTAGAAAAATTCTGTGGATAAGATTTCAGGCACATTGAAGAAAGAAAAATGTCGCAGCTCCAGCCGAAATTTTATATAAAAACAAGAAATATTTTCTTATTTTTATTCCCTCTTCTTTAAAAGAACCAATAAAAACACATTTTGATGATCTTTAGAGCATTTAGAAAGAATCTGAATAGAAATTAACCTGTGAAAATTCATTTTTTGTTAATAAATTACTCTGCGAACGCAAAATCTATAAAAATTTCAAAGACATATTTATCATTCTTACTCACAATATACATTGTATATGTTACCTATATCGGCTATGCGAAATGAAATTAGTAATCAGTTTTCTCATCCTACAATTATCATCGTGTCGTAAAATATCTTTAACATTGTGCGACACGATGCCTCTATGATTCATCTAGTATCTACTTAAGTATTGTTTAAATAATCCCCTAACACCTATGTATCTTCTTAATTTCTGTGTTTATCCTGTTTTCTCATTGAATTGTTACGAATTCAATGGGTACATTATCTTCAGATCGCCTATTTTAATAACACTCTGTGCTTCTACATAAACTTGTCATTACAAGACGAGAAAATGAATATATACACTATTTATTGTATAGTGCTACACCGGCAATTATCCGTACTTGGCTATTCGAGAGTATATAGGCATCGAAATATCCACTACCGGCAACCGCCACAATAATAGCAAGTATCGCGAATACTGTTCCAGCTATTCTAATTGTCCTTACTAGCCATTTATCGCTCTTCCTGCGAGTTATTCGTTCGATTGATGGTAAAGCATCCTCGTTACATAGAAGGAACTCTTTTTGAGGTGGACGATAGAGCGGTCGTGATGACATTGTATGAATTGGAACTTGCATAGTTATTTCTTCTTTTGTTCTTTCTGTTTCCGGCTCTTTTTCGCTCTCTTCCGACTCTTCTTGAATCTCTTCCGATACCATAGGAACAACTATTGGTTTAAGCGCATCATCCTCTGCCATATGATCAAAACGATCAAACCATGCCTTCCAGGAATCCTGTATGCGCTGCGAGGCCTCTTCTTCAGTATCTACTGCAGATGATTCTGCTTCTTTAGAGGGCTTTATAGCTGGAAGAAGCTCTTCTGAATACGATTCGTAGCGCGGTGACTCCCATGTCGATTGGATTTCTGGTGATTTCATAGGCGATTGTGCTGTTTTTGACTCCCTTTCTGGCTCTTCAGCACCGAATCGATGATCTTGAATAGCTGCTTCAAGAACATACCAACTACGCCCGATTAGTCGTGCCGGCACTCGACCTTCTCGACAAAGCTGTCCTATGTAATCCTTTGCATATCCAGTCATTTTAGCAGCTCGTTTTGACGATACGAACTTTTTTTCTTCTATAAGAATCTCATCCATACCCGTAGTATAGCCGTATCTCGGCTGGTACGGAAGAGCTGTGCACAACTTCTAGCTAATTCTCTCGACAATAAGTTTTTGAAGTTCTGACGGGTTCCCTGCTCCTCGGCTTTCTTTCATTGCTTTCCCAACCAAATATTGAAGCGCTGCCGGCTTACCATTCTTGTATTCGAGAACCGCTTCCTTTTCTTTGGTAAGAATCGCGTCGACAATACCACCGAGCGCTATTGCATCATGGATTTGCATGAGGTTCAGTTCCTTCGCGATGTTCTCAGGATCACCTCCTGATCCAACCATATTCAGTAAGATATCCTTTGCCCCGCGCGAAGAAATTTTATTTGAAATAATCATTTCGATAAGTTTTATAAAATTATCTGCATCAGGAAAAATCATTTCTTCTTTTTCTTTTAGCAGTGCTACCAAATCCGTCGTCATATAATTTACGGAGAGTTTTATAAAATCAGAAGTTCTGCCAGAAACAACTTTTTCAAAAAATTCTCCAAGCTCCTTGTTCTGCAAAAAGAGTTCTGTCACTTCTTCCTTTAGTTCGTAGTCCTTCATTAAACGGTTCCGCTTGTCCAACGGAAGCTCCGGCAATGATTCTTGTATGACCACTGCAGAAAACTCTGGCATCTCTGACAAAAATATTTTCGGAAGATCCGGCTCTGGAAAATATCGATAGTCGGCACTCCCTTCTTTAAATCGCTGATGGAAAGTGGATTGTTTCGCTTCATCCCAACCGCGCGTTTCTTGTTGTACTTTCTCTCCATTCTCAATGAGCGCAATTTGACGGTCCACTTCAAACGCAATAGCACGCTCCACAGAACGAAATGAATTGAGATTCTTTACTTCTACTTTTGTGCCCAATTCCCCTTCTTCAGCTGATATCGAGATGTTTGCTTCTATACGCATCTCGCCTTTCTCTAGATTTGCTTCGGAGGCACCCAGCGTTCTTAAAAGTAGTTGTAATTCCCGTGCAAATCGCCCTGCCGTTTCTGCATCAGGAATTACCGGTTCAGTAACCAATTCCATCAATGGAATACCTGCACGATTAAAATCGACTAAACTTTCCCCATCTATGTGCACTGAACGCGCTGTATCTTCTTCAAGATGCACTCGTGTTACGGCGACACCTGCGATCGAACCTCCCGTCACCAGCGGTAACGCGTACTGACTAATCTGGTACCCTTTCGGAATGTCCGGATAAAAATAACTCTTGCGATCGAATTCACTTCTGTCGGCAAGTGTGCCACCAATCGCAGAGCCGACTCGCCACACTTGTCG
>MFMU01000009.1:58973-71685 GCA_001781915.1 Candidatus Kaiserbacteria bacterium RIFOXYD1_FULL_47_14
GTGCCATGCACACCGGGCATATATTTACATTCGGCCGTATCTCGTTTGGATCATTCGCAGAATCACAAAACATCTTAGTCCGTGTAGAAAGTTCTGCATGAATCTCGAGACCAACGGTGGGGCGATAAACCATTACCTCAAGCTTGCATCTTCTGAGAAGAAACTGCAAGCCGTAAAAAATATTATACTAGGATTTTTGAGAGCTTACCCGAGAATTTTTTAAAAACTTCTTCATCCTTGACTGAGACAGAAAGTACTTCCCTACCGGTCTCTCGGGCGAGTAGTTGCATTTTTGTTTCGCACTCTACAGATGAAATAAGGTCTGTTTTCGACAGGATAAGTATCTCTTTCTTCTCGGGAAGTCCCCGTCCGAATAGCTCTATCTCTTTGCGTACTTCCATATATGCCGCAAGAGGGTTTTCTTGGTTTGCCGAGACAAGATGTAAGAGAATTCCTGTTCTTTCCACATGCTTCAAAAATTTTATACCGAGCCCTCGTCCAGACGATGCTCCTTCTACAAGACCTGGGATATCCGCGATTATGCGCCCATAGAAATCACCAAGATTCGGTTCAAGAGTCGTAAATGGATAATCGCCTACCTTTGACTTTGCCTGCGTGAGCATGTTTAAGAGCGAGGATTTCCCTGCACTAGGTAGGCCGATAAGTCCTGCATCTGCAATAATCTTTAGAGTCAATTCAATATCCCCACCCTTTCCTGCTTTACCTGCAGTTTGCTGAAATGGATTCTGATTCGTAGAACTCTTGAAGCGCGCATTACCCTTTCCTCCAAAGCCGCCGCGGAAAAGAACAACGCGTTCATTCTCTTTTATAATTTCATATTCTTTACCAGTTCCAATAATGCGTACAAATGTTCCGACAGGCACTTTGAGAATATATTCAGCGCCATTCGCTCCGTGTTTCAATGCGCCCTTCCCCGCTTCGCCATTTTCTGCATGAAATTTCTTTTCATACCGATAGCGCGCGAGCGCCGACAAATCGCGCACGCCAAGAAGAATAACATCACCTCCTCGCCCGCCATCGCCGCCTGAAGGCCCGCCGCGCGCATTCGTCTTTGTGCGCAACCAACGAACAACGCCGTCGCCGCCACTGCCCGCTTCTGCATATATAACTGCTTCATCAACGAGTGACATACTAGTTCGTTACAATTTCCCAACCATCAGCGAGAAACGGTTCGGCTTTTTTAAATTTTATTTCTTTTGTCTCATTGCCTTTCCGAAGGGTCACAATATCGTTGCGGCCATGCTCTACAGTATTCCGAATGGACACCGGCGCAATGCCTTCTTCCTGACCTGCTGCAACGAGTGCGGCACGCGTCTTCTCTTCTTCTGCTCGTATACGAGCATCATCGACTGATTGAAGTCGCGGCAATGCGTCAGCAACAGTCGTACAAATATCCGCCTCAAGCTGTCGAAAACGCGCAAGCCCCTCGCGTCGATACTCAATCAACGGATCTCTTTGGCCATACGCGCGAAGCGACACTGAACGGCGCAGATAATCCATTGTCTCAAGATGTTCAAGCCAGAACGAATCAATAACTTGTAAGAGAAGATGCCGCAGATGAGCAATAAAAACATCTCCGAATTCGCTTTTCTTCGACTCAAGTGCTGCAAGCGCTGTTTCGCTGCCTTCGAGAATCTCGCGGAAAAGTGCTTCGACTTCTGCATCATTTCCTTCGAGCGCCGAGCGCCGGCGCGCGTAGATGGCGAGGCGTTGGGTATTCATCACATCATCATATGCAAGAACTTGTTTCCGCGAGTCGAAGTTGAATCCCTCAATGCGCTCCTGTGCGGTCTCCAGAGACCTCGTAATCATTGAGCTCTCAATCGGCTCGTCCTCCGGAATGCCGAAACGGCCCATTACCTTCTTCAGCGTTTCAGACGCGAACACGCGCATCAATTTATCTTCCAAAGAAACGAAAAAACGCGTTTCGCCTGGATCGCCCTGACGACCGCTTCTGCCGCGTAGTTGGTTATCGATACGGCGAGCGTCGTGTCGCTCGGTACCGAGGACCATAAGACCGCCCTTCTCGAGAACTGACGCACGCATCTCGCTGGTGGCGAACGCGCCGCCGAGTTTGATGTCAACGCCGCGGCCAGCGAGGTTGGTCGCAACGGTCACACGCCCTTCCTTCCCCGCTTCGGCAATAATCTCACCTTCTCGTTCGTGATTCTTCGCGTTCAATACTTCGTGCGGCACTTGTTCTTTTGCCAGATACTCGCTCACAATTTCATTGTCCTCAATAGAAACCGTACCAACGAGCACCGGCTGCCCTTTTAGATGTCGCTCCTTCACGGTGCGCGCGACAGCGCGATACTTCCCTGTTGCTGTTTGGAATATCAAATCGTCATAGTCCTTGCGCTCCGATGGCTTATTGGTCGGCACGACCACCACATCGAGTCCATACACGGTATAAAATTCTTCTTCTGACGAGAGCGCAGTGCCGGTCATACCGGCGAGCCGCGTATACATACGGAAGAGATTCTGGAAAGTCACCGAGGCATAAGTGCGCGTTTCTTCGTGCACTAGAACGCCTTCCTTCGCTTCTATTGCCTGATGCAGACCCTCTGACCAACGACGGCCCGGCTGCATTCTTCCGGTAAATTCATCGACAATAATGATTTCGCCGTCGCGCACCACATATTCTTTATCGTTGTGAAAAAGCGCCTGCGCACGCACAGCCGTCTCCAGATGGTGCGCATATTTCATTCCTCCTTCTGTATAGAGATTCTCCAGACCAAGCGCGTTTTCTGCTTTATGCATCCCCTCTTCAGTTATCTGGATTGCTTTCTGTTTTTCATCAATCGTATAATCATCACCTTCTTTCATTCCGCGAACAATGCATGCAAATTGCTTATAGAACGATTGTGAATCAGCAGCAGGACCAGAGATGATAAGCGGTGTGCGCGCTTCATCAATCAGAATGGAATCAACTTCGTCGATAACCGCGTAGTTATAGGCACGCTGTACAATCTGTGAGGCATCGTAGGCAGTATTGTCGCGCAAATAATCGAATCCGAGCTCGTTGTTGGTCACATAGGTAATGTCGCATGCATATGCCTCTTTTTTACTCGCGGGGCGAAGATAATCGTAAAAAACTCTGAAGGAACTTTTTGCATCGCGTTCGCGGTCTAATTTTTCTATTTCTTCTTTCACAACATGCGACTGATCATAGCAATATGCACCACTGCTCGTAACCACGCCGACCGTAAGGCCGAAATAATCATAAACCTGCCCCATCCACACACTGTCGCGGCGCGCGAGATAATCGTTGACGGTAACAATCTGCACACCCTTCCTCGAAAGCGCATGAAAGGTTGCTGGCAGCGTAGCGACAAGCGTCTTTCCTTCGCCAGTGCGCATTTCGGAAATTTTACCGCGCAAGAGTGCGAGACCTCCGATTAGTTGCACATCGAAATGTGGCTGACGGAGCGTACGGCGAGCTGCCTCGCGCACCAGCGCGAATACGAGCGGGATATCATTCTCGGACGATGCACCCGCTTCTCGCGCGCGAGTGCAAACTTCATCAAAACGAGCCCGAACTGTTTCGTCCGAACAATCAATAAGCTCTTTCGTGAATGTATTGGTTGCCGACACAATCGGCGCCGAGGCCTTAAGAAAGGCCGCGGATTGATTTTTTGAGAAAAAGCGAGAAAGATTAAACATTACGCTCTACTATAGCAAAAAAAGAAAAAACCCGCTTCGAGCGGGATTTTTCTTTTTAACTAGCCGCGCTTCTTTGCGGCTTTCTTTTTCGCGGCCTTTTTCTTTGCCATGGTGGTTGCGATTAGGGTGAAGGTTGATATGTCGACCCGTCTGTGCATGTTCGCCGACTGGCAAATATTTTTAATGCACAAACGTTTCTACTTATTAGTATCGCTCATAAAAAAAATTCTTTATAACGAAAAAATAAAATGTGTGGATAACTTTTGAAAAAATATTTTCAAAATAAAAAAATAGCATTATTTATCACACACAAAATGTTTCTACCTCGCGTTCAATCGCGATACCGGTCGCTGAAAGAACATACTTCGTGATTTCGTTTGCGAATATATCAACTTCTGCGGCAGTTGCTCCAGTATGCGCGACAATAACGAGCGGCTGTTCTTCATAGAGTCGTACCAAGCCGTTTGAAAATCCTTTGAGGGAAAGAATATGATCGAGAATCCATGCAAGCGATAATTTCATCATGCCATTTTCTTGCGGAAATAGAGGAAGACCGGGGAAACGCGCTATGAGCGAATCCGCGAGACAGCGCGAAATAATAGGATTCTTGAAAAATGATCCGGCAGTTCCCTCTTTTGTAATGTCAGGAAACTTTGTAGCACGAATAGAACGAATAGCACTCGCAATTTCTCTCGGCGTCGAAAGTTGCGTTCCTGCCGCCTGTGCTCGCACAAGATCTGTATACGAAATATTCGGCGATGACTGCTTCGAGAGGCGGAGCGCAACGCGCACGATGATATATTCGCGATGCTTTTTAAAAAAACTCGTGCGGTACGCAAACGCTGCTTCTGCAAGATGGATACGCGAAGATTCATTTGTCGCACTATTGACGACATCAGCATAATCAAATACTTTAGAAAATTCAGCGCCATACGCACCAATATTCTGCACCGCAGCACCACCCATCGTCCCCGGAATACCTGCAAGATTTTCAATACCAAAAAGTTCTCGCTCGCTCGCCGCATCAACAATATTTTCCCAAGGCACCCCTGCACCGGCAATAAGCAGCGTTTCATCGCTCTTATTCTCAAATGCAATATTATTGAGCAGTATCTTCAGCACTACACCATCTACGCCGTTATCTGGCACCAGAATATTACTGCCAGCGCCGAGCGGATACAAAGCGAGATTATGTTCTTGCGCGTACGCTATCGCTCCATGTATCTCTTCTTCAGTAGACGCTTCTCTGAAGAAACGCGCCGGTCCGCCAATATGAAATGTCGTAAACAGCGCGAGTGAAATGTTTTCTTGCAGATTCATCTCCCTTCTATAATCTGCTTGATAGCGGCATCGCCTGAAGCGGCTGCTTCCGGATACTTCGCGACAGCAGTACGAATCGTTGCAATGGCACTTGCTGAATCACCAGACGCATAATAAACTGATGCGAATCCAAACCATGTCTCTACACTCGCTTCAGGTCTCGCAACACGCGACTTCCAGAGCGCAATAAGTTGCGGCCAATCCTTAACACGATACCAAGCATTAGCGAGAACATCGCTGTCTATATTGGTAGAACCATAAGCATCGGTCAGGAGTTTATTGGCAGCTGGCGTGTCCCCAGCACCAATATTCCCAGCAGCTGCATACACGGCGAGCACTGGGAACAACTTCCCGCCCAGAGCATATGCGGTATTAAAATCTTTCTGTGCTGACTTCATATCGCCCAACTCCCATTCAAGTGCTCCAGCCTGAATCCAAAACTCTTCTTTATTTGGCGAAAGGGTAATCGCAGTTCGAATCTCTTGTAACGCATTCTTGCTGTCGCCGATTGTACGGTAAGCATACGAGAGTTGAACATGTTCGCGCGCATCAAGCGGATACGCTTCAACCTGTTTTTGCATTTCAATTATGGCAAACGAAGCTATTTGTCGCTTTTCAGTATCAGTCGCTGATTTGCTCTGCATCACATTTGCCGCAAAAGAAACAGTTTGTTCGCGAATCTCTTGCGCAGCAAAAGCCGGATGCGCAGCGAGATCTTCGAATGCTTTTATGTTCCCTTTAATACCCTCAGTAAATGGCGACATCGCGGTGATGAGTTTTGTCGCTGTCTGCATACCAGAAATATTCACAAACCAGATGAGCACGAACGCAGCAACAGCAGCAACAGGAAGTGCGAAAGTTATACCATCTTCAGCAGACAACAGCGGCGCACGCTCGAGACGCTCGATAGGCCGTGCGACCTGCGAATCAATAAGCGCGAGTATCGCGAAGAAATAAATATAGGAATATAGATTGTCGAAGACAAAGAGATTATGAACCGCATACCCGACGAGCGCAGCAGTAAGAGCAATACGCTCCGAACGCGAGAGTTGTGAACTTTTCCAGAGCAACAGAAATGCAGAACCAAAAAGAGAAAGATACAGAAGAAAAGCGGGAATACCTCCTGCGGAGAGCCAGTCAATAAAAGCATTGTGCGCGCGATCAAACCACTGTTCCTGCTCATAGAGCGACGGATCATAGTACTTATTGAAAACATAATTGAAACCCTCCTGTCCCCAGCCAGTAAGAGGCCGCTCGAGAACTCCCTTGGACGCCATACGCCAGATAGTGAGGCGCGTCTGTCCATCATTAAGCGAGATAGAAGAGACGCGCTGAAGCACATGGTTATTTTGGATAAACGAAGAATCACGCGCAAGATAGAAACCTCCTATTAGCATGAGAATAAAAATAAATGCCCCAGTTGCCCAATGACGAACATTTTTATCAGCAGTGAGTGCTGTCAAAAGAGCTGTGAGCGCAAGTGCCAACACCAGCCCTATAATCGCACCGCGTGTTTCGGTAAAGAATATAAGTGTTGCTTCAACACACGCAAGTACGATCAGTGACCATTTCAGCAATGCATGTTTCTCCGTGAGAGCGAGCCAAAACGCTACGAACACACTGAAGAGAAAATATATTGCGAGATATGCCGAGTTTCCAAGAGAAGCATCGATGCGTCCAGCACCCTGATGAATCACAAGCGTACCGCTTAATTGAAGAAATGCGTAACCGACAATTATGACTGAAACACAGAGCGAAGTAAGGAACCATGCGCGCCACTTCTTCTCTACGCGCAACAAAGCACTTGTTGCAAAGAAGAGCCCGAGTAGATGGATAAGCAGCACCCATCCCTCCATTCGTTCGAAGTTGCTCCAGAATGCCTTCGTGACATTAATCGCGAAAATGTCTGCAATAAACATCCACGCAACAAAACCGACAACCGCAGCTCCAATCCAAGAAAAACGAGGACGATATTCTTTATCGAGAAGTGCAAGCACAACCCATGCCGAGACCGCTATTTCTATCAAAATACGCAGATAGAACGCTTTTCCGGTGATGAAAGGAAAGAAAAAACCGTCAGCGACAATAAGCGGAGTAATCGGAAGCAGAAAGAGCGCTCCGAGCGCCACCCATCGTGCAATCTGCTTTGCTGTATATCCCTGCATGATAAATGCGATTATATCATAAATGCTTTCCTGTGGTCATACGGTCATTCTGCCTGACAAAATGAGCCACACTATGTTTCCAATGAGGATGAAGAAAAGGATGCTGTAGCGTACATAAAAATTTTTCATCCTGGAAAGCGCAAGAATGGCGAAGAGCGCGAATGCAGGCGCTATAACAAAAAAGAGCCGCGATGAGACATTTCCCCATAAAAATGCCACGCAAGATACAGGAATTGACAAGATAAAAAATTGCTTCTGCCATGCTGTGAGATTTTTAAAATGAAGCATTCCAAATGGTACAAGAAGCCATGCAAGTCCAAGAAGCGCGCCCACACTTTTCACAATATTTTTAATCGTAAATTGACTCTTAAAACCGCTCGCGCCGGCCGTTTGATACCACGAGAGATAGGTGTAGTGATACTGTAAATAAACAACTACCTGCCACGCGAAATTCACCACAAAGAATATGCCCCCAAGGATAGCGAGGTCTTCGAATTTTATACGACGAGAAAGTCCTGTATGAAAGAGAATGGCAAGACCAAAAATAAGCGCCGATACGGCGCTGTACTCCTTCCAAAGAAACCCTATCGTCAGAACCAGCGCGTTCACAAGCACTATTCGTTTTGATGGTACGCGCATATACCAGAGAGTGAGAGCAAGTGAAAGAACATAAAAAAATAACGCACCGGTCTCGGTATAGAGATCGACACCGTATTTGAGTATTGGATAACTAGCGCCAAGGATGAGGGTGAGTAAAACGCTTTCCTTCTTCTCAAAGCCGAATGCCCGACCGAAGAAATAACACACGATAAGAAATAAGAAATAAAACACGACGACTTGCGCGAGAAATGCCGTTTCTGGAGACATGACATTCTCTTCTAGAGCGACCACGAGCGGATTCAATGGCTTCAATATTCTGCCCGGTAGAATTGGTGCATTAGGCGCACCGCGAAATAGTTGTGCGGTCTCAAGATACCCATCATAATCGCCGTTTGGAGTAAGTCCCACCGTATGGAGTTTGAATGCCGCAAGTCCGGCACCAATACAGAGTATAAGAAGAACTGGAAGGAGACGAATGAAAACAGTGCGTAATACGGTTCGGTTCATATTACGCATCGCTTTTTAATTCGATATACGGTTCAATGATTTTGGAATTAGTCCTTGAAACAGCTAATGCGCGATCTTTTGCCGAATTAAAAAGATATAGCGCGTATCCGCCATGTCCTCCGCCTAAATACTTTTTTGCTTTTGCCTTCGGCACTTGTAGCAATTCTTTCATTCCCTCTTTCAATTGAATCGCATAACTCATAGAGATAGACCTGCACAATTCTTTGAAATCTTTTTTCAAAACTGCTTGCGCCGCAATTTTTCCGGCAGAAACTATTCCTTTGTAGTCCCGTTTCCCATCGACAAAATTCGGAGTGGTGTGAGCGTTTCCCGTCCAGACGATAAGCATCTTACCGGCGAGCCAATCAGGATTTATTTTTAATTCAAGAACCGGTTTTTTCCCTGAACGCCACACGCATAACCCTGTTTCTTCAATAACTGCAGGATCCTGCCAACCAACACCGAGATTCAGTTCAGATTCTATTCCGTTTTCCATTTTTAAAATAGCGTATGCGGCTGAACCGCCAAGGCCTCCGCTTTTTTCATACGGCCAGTTTTTGAGAGACACTTTTGGCGTAATAGAACAATTTACAATGTAACCGCCCTTTTTAGAAAGTTTAGGCACATCAAGCCATCCTCCGGCGAAATCAACCCGCAACGGAACTTCGAAAGATTTCTTCATCATACTCGCTGCATTTTATAGAAATAAGAAGCGTGGTCCTTCAATAATTCTTGCGGCGTACCGCGCTCCACAATACTGCCGTGATCTAATACGAGAATAGTATTCGCTTCAGCAACGGTTGATGGACGATGCGCAATGATGAATACCGTCACCTTGCCGTGAAGTGCCTGAATTGATTCGTGGATGAGCTTTTCTGATTCGTGGTCAAGCGCACTCGTCGCTTCATCAAGTATGAGGAGCGCGGGATTCCCTGCTAACGCGCGGGCGAGCGCGATGCGCTGGCGCTGTCCGCCAGAAAGCATCACGCCCCGATCTCCGGTTATCGTCTTAAATCCTCCCGGCAATCCCATTATGAAGTCATAAATATTCGCCTGCTTAGCGGCATTCTCAATATTCTCGGTAGTAAGCTCTTTATTATAAAATCGAATATTTTCTTCAATAGTGCTGTTTAACAAGAAAACATCTTGCGACACATAACCGATATGAGTGCGCCACACGGAAAGAGCAATCGATTCGCTCGACACCTCATCAAGAAAAATCGACCCTTTATTCGGCTTAAAGAGACGCAGAAGAAGATCAGCAACCGATGTCTTACCAGAACCCGAAGGCCCAATAAGCCCAACTGTTTCTCCTTTTCGTATTGAAAAGTCGATATCTTTGAGGATTAATTTTCTTTCATCATACGAAAATGAGACATCTTTGAAAGAAAGTTCCTTAGTAAAGATGAAAGGTTCATTCCCGAGAGATGATTCGCGATGTGTATCAAGTGTGTGTTTGGACGCTAATACATTTCGTGCGTACGGCATCAATTCGCTCGTTGTTTGTAATGCGTTTTGTCCAGACTCAAGATAGGTAAACATCTTTTGTATCAAATAAAGCGACGCCGCGAATGAAATAATGCTGAACTCCGGCGTTTGGTAGGTCAGCACATATAACACAACGACCAGGACGATACTGATTGGCTGAAAGAAACTGCCGCTAGCGGAGCGCACAAGCGATTGTCGTATGGAAAGATAACGGAGCATACGGATGTGCGCACTGCCATCCGAAATCGCAGCACGCTCTACTCCTGAGGCCTTGATTGATTTCATTCCAATAATATGTTCGCTCAAGAATTGCGCGAATTGCTTCTCAACGACAGCCGCCTGCTCTCCAATGTGCTGACCGCGGCGGAGAAACGGTCTTAGGAGAATTAGTAGGACTGCCCCACCGCCAAGCGTATAAAGTGTCATCGTCGGCGAGATATTAACGGCAACTAAGAGATACATACAAAAACCACTGAACGATTGGACAATCTGTGCAACCGAACTTAACAGCGCTCCGGACTGCTGAATGTCCCGCACTACCGTGTTGTGGATAGTTCCTATCTTCTGCTTCAGCGAAAACGACCATGAGGAAAGGAGTGTGTGGCGCAGCATTTCTTCGCTCTCTTTTCCAAGAAAGTCCGCACTTATCCAACCGCGGATACAACCGAACACAACAACAGAGATCGCCCGCAGTATGAAAAGGGAGAGAATAAAACCGAGCAGATAACGGAACTTGAATGGTAGTGAAAAGAAGCTGAAAAGTCCTTGTATAGTTATAGAAATAAAATCAGTAGCAGCGTTACTGGAGCCAGTAAAAAACGACACCAATGGAATAACTGCATTGATGCCGATGCCTTCCAATATGGCACTCAAAAATCCGAAAGCAACAAGCGCTGTGATGTGCCAACGATAACGACCGAATACGCGCCACAGCACCGCCAATGCATTAGGTGTTTTCATATAAATATGACCTATCTTGTGAATTATACCTTATATAACTATTCCAATGGATGAATAGATGCAAAAAAAACGGCGGGACATAGTCCCGCCGTTATCAAGACAACAAATCAGAAGTCCTGTACGCGACGAAGCTTCTGCATGACCGTAACTTCCGATGGAAGAACTCTTTTTACCCAGCTCCCACGGATTACCTCGATATCCTTAGGAGACATCAAACTTTCGATTACCCTGCCTGCCTCGATATCCCGTATGGTGCGCACGAGTTCCTTCAGCTGATCAGGTTCCAACGAGGCCTTCTGATCAGACCCTGGCATCGTACGATCGAGCGTAATATGACGCTCAACAACAGATGCCCCCATGGACACCGCGAGAAGCGAAGGCAAGAGACCTTGCTCGTGTCCGCTGTATCCGATCGGCACACCAGGAAAGGTCTCTCGCAGTATATTGATAACCGCGAGATTAACTTCCTCATCGACACAGGGGTAGTTGGCGACACAGTGCAGGATAACCAGATCCTTGGTACCCAGTATCTCAACTGCCTTCTGTACCTGTTCGAGCGTACTTCCGCCAGTCGATAGGATCACCGGTTTCCTGTTGGAACGAATGCGTCGCAACAGGTCCGCGTGTGTGAGGCAGGCCGATGCGACTTTATGACACGGTACATCAAAGCCGTTCATGAAATGAGCGCTAAGCCCATCCCATGCGGAAGCGAACCACATGATTCCTCGTTCCCTGCAATACATCTCGATGATGTTGAACTCGGTGAGGCCGAACTCAAGCGCATACTTGAGGTCGCCATTGGTGGTGTCATTGATATCCACCATCAACCGAGCTAATGATTCGGTCGGTAATACTTGATGGCGCCGCCCGTTGACTTTGGAACGCTCGATTGCATGCTTGATAAAGCTGGGGTCAACCTTTCGGGGCTGAGCCAGTTCATCGGGTTTGTATACAACCTCAATATCCCGTTTCTGGAACTTCACAGCATCACAGCAAGCTTCAACAGCAACATCGATGAGTTCCTTGGCGATTTCGAGCGATCCATTGTGGTTGATTCCAATCTCCGCGACGACAAAACAAGGATGCCCCTTCCCGATTCTTTTTGTACCGACGGTAACGGTTCTCATGATGTGAGCCCCTTTCTTTTTGATTGATTTACTGACCTTATGTCAGGACATACTTCCGCCAGCGAGTAAAACACATCCGTATAAAAAGAGCAACTATCTCCTCTCAATAAAACTCGTGTGTGTTGCTGAAAGTTTCAGACATACGAAAAAATTTCTATTGTATAAAAATGCCCGGCACTCTCGTGTCGGGCAATTATTTCTCCTTTCTCTCATTTAGAGATGATCTCGAGTATCGCATCAGCCGCGATAACGACATCAAGCGGTTTTACATTGAAAGAAGGGACAGGGGTCGCGAGGATGTCATCAAGTGGCGTCGGTTTTTCAATGACAGGGAATCCTCCCTTCATTAACATCAACCATGTCTCATCGAGACCTGTGGCCTCTTTGAATGTCCGAGCCGCTTCGGGAGTTCGGAGTGTGATTGCCGTCTTTCCCGATGCCGCTGCCCGGCCGAGCAGTGTGCTGTAGCCGGAACACATAGCATCAGAAAGCATAACTCCTTCGTCGCCGTCCGCTCCAGGAGGACATTGCATCAGCAATCCCCTCTCGAGTAAGGTCGCGATGACATCCTGCAGGACATCTCCTTGTGTACGACCACCGGCAACAATTACCGGAGCGTACTTCGGATGCGGAGAGAAGATAAGCCGCACTGGAATTTTAGTCAGCAAGATCGACTCGACGAGAAGTTTGACAGTCGATTCACTGTCGCGCGGATCGGCATCATTGCAATATAAGATTTTTGCTCCTGTCTCCCGCCGCACGCGATTGAATTCCTCGGCAACTTCCGACCGCAGTGTTATCGGCATAATGCCGGCAAAACCAGCGATCACGACTTTCGCATTCGGACACTCCGCACGCGCG
>MFMU01000010.1:0-3400 GCA_001781915.1 Candidatus Kaiserbacteria bacterium RIFOXYD1_FULL_47_14
AGGACTACTGGGGTATCTAATCCCATTCGCTACCCTGGCTTTCGTGTTTGAGCGTCAGGAACGTACCAGTGCACTGCCTTCGCCTTTGGTGTTCCCCATGATATCAACGGATTTCACCCCTCCACCATGAGTTCCGTGCACCTCTCACGCCCTCGAGCCATACCGTTTCGCTCGCAGACCGCAGGTTGAGCCCGCGGATTTAACGAACGACTAATATGGCCGCCTAGACACCCTTTACGCCCAGTGATTCCGGGTAATGCTTGGGGCCTCTGTATTACCGCTCCTGCTGGCACAGAGTTAGGAGCCCCTTATTCATCGGGTACCGTCAATAAACTTCGTCCCCGATAAAAGATGTTTACATACCAAAGCACTTCATCCATCACGCGGCGTCGCTCCGTCAGGCTTTCGCCCATTGCGGAATATTCTCGTCTGCAGCCTCCCGTAGGAGTATCGGCCGTGTCTCAGTCCGATCGGTGGGGGTCCGCCTCTCAGCGCCCCTAAGCGTCGTAGCCTTGGTAGGCCATTACCCTACCAACTAGCTGATACTGCGCAGGCAACTCCCGAAGCGAAAAACCTTTACCCTTGCGGGACTATCGAGAATTACCGAACCTTTCGGCTCGCTATGCTCGACTTCGGGGGATCTACCTACGCGTTACTACCTCGTTTGCCACTCCCCTTGCGGGGCGTTCGACTTGCATGACTTATCCACGCCGCCAGCATTCACCCTGAGCTAGGATCAAACTCTCATTAAGAATAGGCGGAACAAAAGAATTCACACATCTTTTCTGCCCGCCACTCGCGTGGCGGGCGTTCACATATTTAGCCAGCACTAACTGTTAGTGCTCGGCTGTAATTGTCAAAGGTCAAAAGAAACCCCGTCCCGCCTCAAGCGGGACAGTAAGGTTATACTATAGGAGGCACGGAAGGGAGTCAATAGCGCCATTGTAGTTAAATAACTATCCTGGCGATTAGGTAGTTGATGTAGTCGATTTTTTCGCTGGATCGTGTTTTTCTATTTCATCTCAGTGTGTATAACTCAAACATTGAAGAGAAGTGTGGACATCCACCATTTAGTCCAGCAACGGCTCATTTCAGAAGCCGAACGGCTCAAATGGCAGGAAATGACCCGTTCGACAATTCACACCCTCCCTCTCTTCTATTTCCACTTTACCTTGTTGTGACCTATAGGTGATTTTAAGGTAAACCTTACATCTCACGGATAGCGGATATGTTAATTCTAGAGGCGGAAATGCTCTCTTAATCCCTTGTCGGATTCGAGTGCTTCTGCAACAAAGAAGCGTATCTCGCCGACACCGCTCTTGAGATGCGCTCGCACAAGCGAAATGAATTCATCGCATGCATACGGATATACCCACACGCTGTCTTGAATGCGGACAAATCCGACTCCATCCAGAAGTCGACGGAGTTGATTGCGTACCCGTCGCCGTCTTTCGTTTATATCGAAAATAAGTACTCGCCACTTACCGTCCCAAAATGCTGGTTCCGGTATCGCATACTCTCCGAATTCAATTCGTTCCATCATTTCTAATCCTTTTTCTGTAATCTCAACACGACGCTTCCCGTATTCGCCAGAGACAGTCACGAGACCATCCTGTTCTAACCGATTTACTCCTTGTGTGATACGACGATAGAGCTGTGCACGATTCTTTGCAGGACGATCCAGTTCTTTCAACAGTCGCGTCATCTTCGGCGCCACGAGTGCAATACTGATAACCCCTGCCACAACAAGCGATCGCAACAAAAGATTTTTTATCGGCACCCGTCTTTGTTTTCTTTCCTTCTCCACTTTACCTTAGTGTAACCTATAGGTGATGTTAAGGTAAGCCAAGCGGGGTGGTAATAAAAATATAATTGCACACAAAAGTACTGTGCCAATATTGTTTCTCGTAATGATGAGTGTATGATAGAGAGAGCCGTCACCCTTGCCTATGAACGCACAAGAACAAAAACGCGTAGTTGTGTCTGTTGGTGGCTCTCTTATTGTTCCCGATGGTATTGATACTGACTTTCTCTCGTGTTTTAAAACACTTCTTCTCGATAAAATACAACAAGGATTCTCGTTCGTTATTATTGCCGGCGGTGGAAAGACCGCGCGCCGCTACCAATCCGCTGCAAATACGGTTACTCCTCTCTCCCGCCAAGACCTTGACTGGATTGGTATTCATTCAACGCGCTTGAATGCACAACTCTTGCGCAACATCTTCGCCGGATATGCACATCCGCAGATTATAGAAAACCCAACTGCTGATATTGATGCGAATGAACCAATTATTATTGCCGCTGGCTGGCAGCCCGGATGTTCGACTGATTATGATGCAGTGCTCATAGCAAAAAATATCGGTGCTATGCACCTCGTTAATCTTTCAAATATTGACTATGTGTACGACAGCGATCCACGCAAAAATCCAAAAGCGAAAAAGATAGAAAAAATCTCATGGGCTGAATTCCGAAAGTTAATTCCTACAGAATGGGACCCGGGACTCTCGTCCCCTTTCGATCCTACTGCCGCGAAAGAAGCAGAAGCGATTCATCTCGAAGTCGCCGTTATCAACGGTACGAAACTCAACGAATTTTCAAATTATCTCGATGGTAAACCGTTCATCGGAACCGTTATTTCTTAGCAAACCAGTTCGCGATGGGGATAAGGAGCGGAGCGGAGCGGCAGATAGACGAGAAGGTACCGGCGACCACACCGACAAGCATAACAATAGCGAATTCGCGCGTTGCTGGAGCACCGAGGAAGATAAGCGCGACAAGTGCAAACACAACGGTCAATGAAGTATTGATTGAACGAATCATCGTTTCGTTAATTGACTTACCTATCGTCTCTTCAAATGATTCTTTGAGTCCGGTCTTTTCATTTTTGGCGAGATGTTCGCGAATACGATCAAAAATGACAATAACATCATTCACGCAGTAGCCCAGAAGCGCCAAGAGCGCAACAACAAAGAGCGAATCTACCTGCATATCCGTGTAATGGCAAAGCATCGCATAGAATCCTGCAGGAACAATAAGATCGATAGCGAGCATAGCGACAACAATGAGACCGTACCCCCAGCTCGGTACTGGTCGTGATACCTTACGAAATGCAAAAGCGATGTAAAGCATAATAACGAGAATCACCGCAAATAACGCCCAGAGCGCCTTATGAGCGAATTGGTTTCCGAGTGCGGGACCTACTGATGTATACGAAAGCTCGGTTGTTTGTGGTAAGCTTGTCGAATCCGTAGAAACGCTTGAAGAAATTGATGCGAAGACGGCCTCATGTTCTGCTGGCGTCATAGTGCGTGTACGAATAGAAACCGCATTTCCTCCTGATGAACGAACAAACACGGCTCCCAAAGGAACGACAGAGACCTGTTTTTCAATAGTCGAGAGT
>MFMU01000010.1:3424-11897 GCA_001781915.1 Candidatus Kaiserbacteria bacterium RIFOXYD1_FULL_47_14
TGGCGGAACTTCATTTGAATACTTCACCTGCATCAAAGAACCACCGGTAAAATCAATACCGAGTGGAAGACCCCAAAATACGATAGCACCAATAGCGGCTACGAGAATAAGACCCGTCAGCCAGAAGAAGAAACCGCGATGAGTGATAATAAACATAATTAATTTTTATGAAATCCGGAACTGAGCAAGAACTTCCACGCGCGATGTTCTTTTCCTTCTTCCGGCGGCAGGTCGGGAACAATCGCGAGCAAGAAGACACGGGAAAGCGACACGGCAGAAATAAATGAGGCGAGTACACCGAGCACGAAGACGAGTGCAAATCCCTGCACAATACTGGTCCCAAGCCAGAAAAGTATTCCGCCGGAAATAAGCATAGTGAGATGACCATCGCGAATAGCAGTCCATGCACGAGAGAAACCAATATGCACTGCCTCGCGAGGACTCTTTCCTTCGCGCAATTCTTCTTTCGTTCGTTCGAATATAAGCACATTCGCATCCACTGCCATACCGACCGAGATAATGAGTCCTGCAATGCCAGAAGCTGTCAGAGTGATGGGAATAACTTTCATAACTGAGAACATAAAGACCACATATTCGGCGAGCGCAACGATTGCGATAACTCCCGGAAGGCGATACCACGCAACCATAAAAAGCGCGATAATAATAAAGCCGATAAGCCCAGCCGTAACGCCAGCAGTAACGGCAGCAGCACCTAAAGTCGGACCAATCGCAGAACTACTCTCTAAGACAATTGGCACTGGGAGCGCGCCGAAGTTAAGATTGCGCACGAGGTCACGCGCTTCGGACGCAGTAAAGCGGCCAGTGATAGTCGCCTGTCCGCCTGGAATCGCTTCTTGGATAGTTGGGGTGGAAATCGGCTGACCATCGAGGAAGATGGCGAGCGTTTGACCAACATTTTCGCTGGTAATCTTTTCAAAAAGTTTCGCACCATCACTATTAAAATTAAGAATCACTTGTGGCGCCGCGAGACCAGCAGTCGCGCCCGATCCGAATTGGAGCGCAGCACTCGAGAGATAACGACCTGTCAGACCAGTCGCTGCATAGGTGACTGCAGTTGTCGTTCCAATCGTAGTCGAGGTCGCGAGACGGAAATCAAGCGTCGGCGTCTGTCCAAGTGCGGCGACCGCCGCCTTAATGTCAGTCACACCTGGAAGATCAACGATGAGACGATCTTCAGTAGTGCCTGAGAGCGAGCTCGCCTGCTCGGTCTGAACCAACGGTTCAGCAACACCGAAAAGATTCACCCTGCGCTCGATAACACTCTGAAGTGCTGAAAGCGCGTCATTCTGCTCTCCTGACGGGGTCTGCGACATATCGGCCTTATAGACCAGCTCGGTGCCGCCAGCGAGATCAAGCCCGAGTTTAAAACGATATTGGCTCTCGGGATTCGTTTCAGTTGACCAAACAAAATAAGCAAGAAAAAAACCCACAACAATGGCAAAAATCGCAAACACTCGGAAACGATTCATATGGAGAGTATAAACGAAATAAATAAAAAGCGAAGATCTTGTCGGATAGTAATTTCAGTGCATAAAAAACGGGCCCTGTATGTCTAAGACAATACAGAGCCCGAATAAAAACAAAAAATACTAGTGGAAACTCTCGGGGATAGCAGCCGGAATACCAGCGAACCAACACCTTGAACTCCATGTTCCGTTACGGTGCAGTTCGTCATGCATGCTTTTTGAAGATCCGAGAATAAAATAATGCCATTTACCCTTTTCATCCTTCCACTGTGTGCCGATGGGATGTTCATCGGCGAAAGTGGCATCAGTTCTGTTAAGAGCCGCGAGTAAATATGGATCGGCGTGCTTGAGACCCCACTGTCCATACAACTTTTCGAGCTCTTCTTCTTTCACAGAACGACCTACAGTGAAAATGTGTACATCTACAGTTACGGTTTTGATGACAATTTGACTTGGAATAATGGCATCTTTGTCGATGTCCGCAGAGTGCACCATAGTATTATTCTCCTGTTTTTGCTGTTACGCCTATCTTTTGATAAGCAAAACGATGTGTAAAGACCAAATCTGAAAGAAAGAATACCCGTCTATAACTTTTTGTCAAGTACCGGTAGGTAACACATAGGTCAGACCTATGTACCGGTATTCGAGAAATTAAGGAAATCGTTATGGAAGTCGTCGAAATCTTTTTGATCTATAAAATATTCTGGAAATTCGTTTCTAGAAATGAGCACATTTTCTTCTCGACTTGCGTCTACATATGAAGGATAGCTGGAATATTCGTAGGTCGAGAGAAATTCTTTTGTTTTCGCGATGTCGGCAATTCCCTGTTCTTTCCAATTCGGATCTATAAGTTTGATTGGGTTGAGATGTATATAAGCAAACAGATAATTCAAATGAATATCATCTTCTATATGTTGTGATTTATACCTTCCTTGGAATAACGGTCCTACTCGGTCATGGCGTTTGTTAAAATAAGAAGAGTATCCGGTGCAAAGTTTCTGCATAAACGCAGCGATTCCACCTTCGGCAATTTCTTTAACGAGAATATGGAAGTGATTTGGCATTAACACCCATGCGGCAATTGCGACAAGCGGTTTCCCGCGATCAATATCTTTCAGTATTTTTCTCTCAATGTCACGAAAGATGAAACTTTCAATACTATTCGCCATATACAACAACCGCCGAAATCGATTGTAGTCCTGCTTTGTGAGAAATGTGTTCCGCTTTTCAACCCCGCGATTATATAGGTGATAATACTCGCCTTCGGAAATTACATGACTTCTCTGCATAACATCATCATATCACCCAACTACATAGGCCAGACCTATGTATCTCAAATAAAAAAGGGATATGAATGCCAGACTGACATGTCATATCCCTCAAAAAAATGGGATGGTTTATTACTTAGGGCGTGTCACCTATCCTTATATTTCGTCAAGTACCGGAAAAGGAGAGGAGGGTGCGGAGGGTTTTGGTGGCGATGGCGAGGTCGAGCCCGAAGGAGCGATGCTTCAGATAATACAGGTCAAAAGAGAGTTTCCTTCGCGTGCGCGCGACATCTGCCCCGCCGCGCGGCGCATCATAATCATTTATCTGCGCCCAACCAGAAAGGCCGGGAGCGATAAGATGGCGCATGCGATACTGCGGAATTTCGCGCTCATAGACCTCGGCGATTTTCGGGAGCTCTGGTCGAGGACCGATGAAAGAGAGGTCGCCCATAAGCACATTCCATAACTGCGGCAATTCATCAATGCGCGTCTTTCGAAGCAGGCGCCCCAGCGCGGTCACATGGTTTTTCTTCTGCAATTCAGGATCGCCATGATCATTCAGAAGCATTGAACGCAATTTAATGATGGAAAATATACGGTCGTCCTTACCGATGCGTTCATGGCGGAAAAACGGCGTACCGCCTTCAATAGAGAGGGCGAGCACTGCGATACACACGAGCGGAATAGCCACGAGAGACAATACTAACGCGAGAACAATATCAAACAGCCGTTTCGCGAGATCGTAGAGTGCGCGATGTTTCGGTATGGACTCAAGAAGCTGAACCGTATCAAGATGATCAAGTGGTACGCGATCAAAAATCTCTTCATACAGCGGTTCGTACTCCATTTCAGGAATTGCACCGATTAATGAACTTTTATTTTCTATTCGGTTCACAAATCGAATCATATATTTATTGTTGCCATTTACTTCGTCATAGAGTTCAAGAGCAGCTGACCCAGAACCAACGAGAACTACCGGTATACGACTCTCCCTCTTTAATTCGTGTTTCATTCGAAAAAAACGCCATGTGCTTTCAGCTACCACCGACACAATAAGATAGATGATGAGAATGGTCTTTGGTGCAATGGAGAGCGGTAAAATGAAAAAGAGAACAGCGGCAATCGCAACCGTCGCTGCTTGTGCTCCGAGAATACGCGGGCCCATAACACGGCGTGTCGGTCGTGTTTGTTTTTCGTAAAGACCTGCAATATAGAACACCGCAAGAGACAAGAAAAACATCGATAAAAATGGGATTACATTTGCTTCGAAGTAACTAAGCGAGGGCATCGAGAGGTTACGAATAAAGAGCGCCATCCAGAGAGACGCTACAAGTATAAGAAAGTCCCCTATAAGAAGAATCGCCGTTTCGCGGCGGCTAAATGCCATATCTATGGATATTATAACGCGAAAATATATTGTACAGTTGCACCTATGGAGCATCCAACCCGAAAGAAAATTTTATTTGTTATCACCAAATCGAATTGGGGCGGCGCCCAGCGGTATGTCTACGACCTCGCCACGGCATTACCAAAAACCGAGTTTGATATAAGCGTCGCATTTGGACAGCCGAGACGACTTGCCAATGAACTGCACAAGGTAGGGATTGCTGTGCATCCAATACAATCTCTGCAGCGCGATATTTCTTTTTCTGCCGATATAAAAAGTTTCTTTGAATTGATACGACTCTTCTGTGCGGAAAAACCAGATATCGTGCATCTTAATTCTTCTAAAGCCGCAGGTATTGGGTCACTTGCCGCACGCATTATGGGTGTTCCGCGGATTATTTTTACCGTTCATGGCTGGCCGTTTTGGGAAAATCGTAATCCAATCGCTCGAACATTTATATACTTGATTTCTTGGATTACAGCACTGTTATCGCATACTGTCATCACCATTTCTGACTACGACCTTTGTGTTGCACAAAAAATGCCGTTTATTCGGAATAAAGTAGTGCGCATTCATAATGGTATCGATTCACATATGGTGTTTGACTCTGGTAAAAAGATTCGAGATGCTTTCCCTCCCGGAGCAGTTATTACAGGAACCATCGGCGAGTTGAATAGAAATAAAAACCAGCAAGCCCTTATCGAACAAGCAAAAAACAATCCTGATATGTATGTCGCTATTGTGGGCGAAGGCGAAGAACAAAAAACGCTCGAGGAGAAAATAAGAAAATATAATGTTGGCGACCGAATAAAATTGTTTGGATTTATTCCTGCAACAGAAGTTCTGCGAGGGTTCGATGTATTCGCTCTTCCATCTCTTAAAGAAGGTTTACCGTATGTACTGCTTGAAGCGAAAGTGGCTGGTCTCGCTATTGTCGCGAACCGTGTTGGAGGAGTTGGCGAGCTATTGGATACAAAAGATATGAGTGATTTTTCACTCGAACAGATGGTAAAAAAAACTATTGCTGTATACCGTTAGCCGACAAGATATTCGTTCGCATTCACATCGCGCACGGCTCCTCGACCGTGGCGCGCAAGTGAAGTGATGATACCGAGTACAGCAAATTCAAGCACGAGGTGTGAACCGCCTGAACTCATAAAAGGTATTGTCGTACCCGTTACCGGCAAGAGTCCGAGATTGATGCCTATATGTATCGCGATATGTGCTGCGAAAAGAATGCACACACCGAGCGTAAAAAACGCATCAAAATTAGTCGCAGCAGCGCGTGCGATCTGCATAAGCCGTGCAAAAAGAAGTGCGTACAGCGATAGAAGAAGCACCACGCCTGCGAAACCCCATTCTTCTGCAAAGGCAGCGAATATGAAATCGGTTTGATACTCTGGTAAGAAACGAAGTTTTGATTGGGTGCCATAGCCGATTCCTTTTCCAAAAAGTTCCCCGGAACCGACCGCAATTTTCGCCTGATATGCATTATAGCCAGCACCAAGTATGTCACTCGCAGGATTCACAAATGAGATGATGCGCGTACGCTGATAGGGTTGCAACCCTTCGAACCAAAGAACTGAAGCAATAACGAAGCCGACAAGGCCAAGAATTGCAAGATGTTTCTTAGAAATACCCGAAATGAGCATCATACCGAGCCACAGTACACTGAAGATTATGGCATTCCCCATATCGGGCTCGATAAGGATAAGCAGGATAAACGAAAGTGCATACGCTCCCGAGACGAGAATGTGGTGAAAATCGCCAATCTCCACATGTCGCCGTGAAAGATATTTCGCGAGCAGTGCTATAAGCGCAAGTTTTGCAAGATCTGCCGGCTGGAAAGAAATAAACCCGAACGAAAACCATGCGCGTGCGCCCATTATCGGATGTACCAGAAGAAGGAGAAGGAGAAGTGCTGAGGCGAGGATATACAACGACATAACAACAGTCGTCCGACGAATGAAACGCATATCACATGCCGAAAGACCAATAAAAATACCAGTCGCGAATGTGAACCACAAAAGCTGCCGCGAAGCGAGCGACGCGTCCTGCCCGAAGGTGCTCATCGTGAGAATACCCACCAGTGAGATGACAATCGCTGGAAGAAAAAGCATCCAATCCTCGCCAAGAAAGAAAGGAAATCCTTTAAATAATTTTCTGAAATTCACGGCAGGGGAATAATCGGCACGACTTCTGCTGAAGCAGGAATGCCCGCAAAGGCACTGTTCCAAGTAAAGGTTGCTGTTGACTGTCCTTGTGCAGAAATAACAGGCAAGACGGTCCCTGATGCGGCAATCACATTCTTGTTCGTGTCATAAACAAGGACAATCGCTTGAACATTGGTGAGCGGAACACCACTCGAATTCGTAAGGACTGCCTCAACACGCGGATTCGACTCGGTACCGACGAAAGTCGTATGCGACACTTTCGGTACAATGCGCGGGTCAGCAGTCAAAGTGAACCACTGTGGCGCAGACGGTGATATCTCAAGAAATGCTTGTACGATTGGCTTCCCTCCCGATACTACGCCTGGTAAATAAATCGGCTTAGTCGTTCGTGGCGGCAAATCAACCGTGCCATTAATTTCTTGAACGAACGAATGTCCTTCGCCGTAAAGCGCAATACGATATGGAACATCCTTTGCCGCAACATCGGCGTTTTTATTCTCAACCAAGGCAATAACATCAGTGCGGCCTTCAGCATTCTGGAGTACTTTTGTAAAAAGAACAATCGGCGGCTGCACTTCGGCTGTGCAGAGATAAGCGCATGAACCGCCGCAATCAATGCCCGCTTCATCTTGATTCTGTATGCCATCGGTGCACGATGGTGTTTTATATAAGGTCGGAATAAGCACAACCACACAAAACGCGGCAGCAATCGCACCAACAATAAGTAAAATGAAAAATCTCCGTTGCGATGCCCAAGACATTTGTTTAGTATACCAAACTCGCAAATCGAACTAATCTTGGAGTGAGAAATCGCTTGTAGTAACTGCGAGTGCACGAAACACTTGATTTCGGTCATCGACTGAAGCAAACGACGCTTCTTCATTCAAAATAGCGACTGGCATAAGAGTAAAATGTGTTTCGGTGTCAGAAAAATCAATCTGCACCGCGAGGCCGTGTGTCGTTTCGAAAGAGAAGTTCTGGTCAAACATGAAATTCCCGAGTGAATAGAAAATTGCTTTGTTTTTATATATTTCGAACGGCTGAACAATATGAGGATGAGAACCGATAATGACATCCGCTCCAGCATCTATGAATGCGTGCGCGAGCGTTTTTTGTCTATCAGTCGGCGTCGGAATATATTCAACACCCCAATGGGTAACGACAATGATTCGATAACACGATGCTCGTAATGAATGAATTTCATCGAGAATGGGTTGCGGATCAGAATTGACAAACTCTTCGTAGCCGACAAAACAAATTGATTTCCCGCGTATGTCTTTTTTCGTAGAAAAATCTCCACTATTAGAAGGCGACCCGAACGAAAGAATAGCGTCTTTGATTAGATTTGCTTTTGTTTCTTCGTATCCCGACTGGCCGAAATCAAGTGTGTGATTATTAGCGAGGGTTACTGCAGTAAAGCCGAGAGGCACGAGCGTATCGCGCACCAGTTGAGGATTAAAAGTAAACTGCAATAGACCCGAGCCATTTTGAGTTACTGATGGCTCTGAAGTAATAGTTCCTTCGAGATTCCCCACGATCATATCGTTCCCTTCAAAAAGAGGTCGGATATTCGTAAACAAAGATGCTGTTCCGTATTGCGCCGCATGATTTGCAACCCAGCGATCAAGCATAATATCTCCGACAAAAAGCGCACGAATGGGCTGCAGGTCTAGCAGATTCTCTGTCTTCAATACTGAACTTAGTAGCGATACCGCACCAGAAGAGTGCCGCGACAAAATCGCATAATCAACAGAAAAAGAAACCAGAATAAAGATGACTGTGCCTACAATAAGCAGTTTTTTTGACACCTATGTAGTGTACCTCTTTAACGGAAAAGGTCGTCGTGTGTGCCAAGGTCGACAAGGAGAAGCAGGAGGATATCTTCGTGCTTTTGGTACATAAGCAAGATGTTGTTCTTCACATGACACTCGCGATATTCTTGGGATTCTCCCGTCAATTGGTGGTCATGATGTTTTGGCAACAAAGATTCTCCTCGCGCGAGTGTATCAACAATATTTTCGAGCAGTTGCTGGTCGAAATTCTTGTGCCGAGAAAATCGTTTGAGGGCAGTTTTATAGCGTCGTGAGAGAACGACTCGGTACATAGATTACTTTTCGGCGAGAATGTCAGCGTGCGCTTCCTGAATAGTCGCATATC
>MFMU01000011.1:0-4284 GCA_001781915.1 Candidatus Kaiserbacteria bacterium RIFOXYD1_FULL_47_14
CTCCACATTCGGACTCGCCGTACGGCTTTTCGCTGCAAAAACGCGGAGCGATCGCCCTTGCATAGGGACAATCTGTACATCAAATATCTTCATGCCTGCTGATTCGACCAAGTGCTTGAGCGCATGAAGCGAATGAAAACAAAGATGTTCGTGATAAATCTGGTCAAATGCTCCCTCCTCGATGAAATGCTTCTGCCAGTGCACTTCAAAAATGAATGTGCCATCCTTTCCGATAAGTTTTGCTACGCCATCAAAAACATCTCGCAACGGATCGGTGTGAGCAAACACATTATTCGCCGTAACTATTTTTGCCTGTCCGTACTTTGCGAGAATATCGTCGGCCGTTTGCGATGTGAAAAATGCCGGATAAAACGGCACGCCATTTTTTTCCGAGATCGGAGCGAGATTTTCAGCAGGGTCAATATTCAGCACGCGAGAATGACCTTTGATAAAACTCAGAAGCACTCCGTCATTTCCGCCAATATCAACCACTAGATCATTCGAAGAAGATATCAATGGAAGCACTGCTTCTTCGGCATAACGCTTAAAATGCTCAACTGATGGGAAGCTCGCGCTTGTCAAAAAATGATAGTTCTTGAATAAAATCTCTGGATTCACCACATCAAGGAGCTGAGCGAGCGAACAAGTTCGGCAATAATACAATGCTAAAGGGAATGATGCCTCTGGATTCCCGAGATCTTCTTTTTTGAGAAAAGCATTTGCCGGCGGCATAGAACCGAGGTCGAGCACTTTTACAAGGTCAACACCGCCGCATACTCGACATGTCGTTCTATGGGTATAATCTCGCATATATAATGTCGTCTTTGTAGTTTTTTATGACTTCCACCCGTAAATGACTCCAGATGGGTCTATCCATACTGTTTTGAACCCGTGTGTTGCAAGGATAGTTTCTGCCCAAGCAAGGTCGTCAAATCCAAGTACATCATGTGTTTCCATAATAATTCTTTGAATCTTGTTGAAGGTCGCAGAAGAAGTGTGATTGAGCAAGTCATACTCGGACCCCTCAATGTCTATTTTGAGCAAGTCAACATTAGAAACATCTTTGAGAATATCATCAAGCGACATCGATTCGACCAGTATTCCTCCTTCTTTGATGACCTGCAGCCCGACAAAATTAGCGCTGTTTTCAAAATGCACGGTTCCCGTTTTCTCGGTCGCGGCCTTCTGCACAAGCGAAGCAAACGGCGCGTTTATCATAAACATCTTGCAATTATCGGGATGCGGCTCGTAGGCGGTGATATGCGCCGTGGGACAGAGGCGATATATCTCTATGGAAAATGTTCCGATATTTCCCCCCAGGTCAAATACGACCGCTTCTGGAGGAAGGTGCACCCATTTCTCCAATGAATATTCTCCAAATCCCGAGAGTACATCCCGTACGATGTTCGTGTCCATTGAACGCACATCGCGAACGAACGCTGACTTCCCATTCCGCAGAGTAAGTTTTTGTACGCCCGTGAACAGCCGATTAAAAGGGAAAATTAATTTATACCAATTCTTGAACAAAACAATCCTGCTCCATACATTCTCTATTTTGCTTACGCTTTTTTTTCTCAAAAGATGCCCCATGGTATGTGATTTTTCCTATTCTAGCACATCGTGCCATTCGGTATGAATATATTCGGCCAATGCCTCTTGCCAGGGACGCATCAAGGGAGAGCATGGCATGCTTTCATTTTCTCCACTTTTGTAGTTACTAGGAAAATCCGCTGATATCGCTGGCGTTATCTTCGTTTGAGATCCTGCGAGTGTGAGCGCTTCGCGGGCGACCTCGTAGCGCGTAGCCACTCCGCCTCCAACATGCACTATTCCGTGTGTATCTTGTTTAATAAGCGTTTGTAGCGCTTTCACGAGATCTTTAGCATATGTCGGCGAACCGCGTCTATCTGTTACTGCACGCACTTCTTTCTCATCGCGCTTCTGTAGTATTTTTCCTACGAACTTCGTATCTCTCTCTTTACCACCACCGAATATCCAAGAGGTTCTTACAATAAGAAAATTATCAAGAATGCCGCGTACGGCGAGCTCTCCGAGATATTTAGAGTGTCCGTATTCGTTGAGAGGGTTCGGAGTATCTGATTCCGTATAAGGATCCTTTTTAATACCATCAAACACACCTGAAGTTGAAACATACACGAGTTTTGCTCCGACATTCCGAGCGGCAAGAGCCATAGTATAGGTGCCGACTGCGTTTATAAGAAAGGCATACGCAGGTTCTCGTTCACAACGAACTAAATCGGTAGCGGCGGCAAGATGAATGATAACGGATGGTTGTTGTCCCTTGCATATCTTCATAACCGATGACAAATCAGTAACATCTAATTCCTCGTGAGTTAAGCGAGTTCCAAAATCTATATAGCTTCCGACCATGCCGCTCCCGCCGGTTATAAGGACATTCTCCATATTTTTATTTTAGCACAGATTATGAATACTTGACTATTTTTAGCGTATATGCTACTCTAGCATCAGAAGCTATTTCAAAATTCAATCATATTTTCCCTTCAAAAAGGAGGATTCCCGTGTTAAATGGGGCAAAACTTCGTGAACTATACTACCGCGTTATAGAGGAAGCAGAGCGTCCTCTACCCAAGGCCGATATGATGTATTTGGTCGGAGAGACCAGACCAAATCAATCATCGGTGCTCGACAGGGCCTCAGAATTTTCTGGGCTCATCGGCATCATCGGCTATGAGGACACCGAACAGCGAATCGGCTATCCTGGTTCAGATGTTTGGATGCCCGAATTGCTCAAGCGTAGCATTCCGAGAGAACGCATCGTCCCGATTATGGGATCGCTTATCCAAATGGGTGACAAAGAAATCATCCATACATTAAGTGAAATGCGCGCTATGGTACGGCATACCAAGGAGCTCGGAATCCGAAACATCATTATGGTGGCACCGAGATTTCACATCTTGCGTGCCTTCATGTCCGGGGCATTTGCCCTCTCCGAAAGCTTCCCGGAACTGCGGTTATTCCCAGTACTGGGAACGCCACTTGATTGGAACGATAAGTCGTCTCACTCACAGGGATTGCTGACCGGAATCCGCGCGGACTTTCTCGTAGAAGAAATGACACGGATCTACGACTACCACGAGCAGGGGAATCTCCTTGATCCGGAAGATGTTCTCGCTTATATGGACCGTCGCGATACTATATAAGCGATAGTGCGGAAGAAACGACGCGCCACATTCTCACAAGGAATGTGGCGTTTTATTATGCTCAACTCTTATGTGTTAATGGCTGCCAAGATTTATCCTGTTCGGAAAGGATTGGGTTAGAAGTTGGCCATATAATGTGCAACAACGGATCATTCCACGGGATGCCCTTTGCATATTCAGGGCTATACTTTCCTCCCATTTTATATTCCACAATTGCCGTATCGCTGGTAACGCAAAAGCCGTGAGCATATTTGCCCGGTATATAGAGCATCAGGTGGTTTCCAACCGTAAGCATAGCTGATGTGTACGCGCCGAATGTTGCGGAAGCAGGATCGCAATCTGCGGCGACATCAAGAATTTCACCCTGCGTACAGTGCACAAGTTTGTCTTGCATATACGGTGCTCGTTGAAAATGCAATCCTCTGATAACATTTTTTACCGAATACGATCTGAAATCCTGTTTGAAGTCCGTCATAATGCCCAGTGCCGCAAATTCTTCGGTATTATATGCAACCTCCGCATACCCGCGCACATCAGAAAAAATCTTTGGTGTAATAAGAAGCACCCCGGGAAGAGAAAGTTCGCGAATCTCAAATAATGAGGACTGAGTCATATGTTTTATAATTTTTTATTTCGTACAAATGCGGAAGCGGTAAATAATGATTCAAAAGTCCCCGCGTCCAGCCACGCTCCTTGAACAAAATAGAAAGATATGTCTCCTTTTCGCACATAATGATTAACGGCGTCCGTCATTTCAAGTTCACCACGCCCTGAGGGCTTGAGTGTCTTAATTACAGAAAAGACGGTCGCATCAAAAATATAAAAACCTGTCTGTGCATACGACGACTTCGGCTTTTTTGGCTTCTCTTCAACACGCAAAATCTTCTTCCCATCTTTTGAAAATACCGGTACGCCGAAGCGTTTTGGGTCTTTTACTTTCTTAAAGAAAACGGCAGCTCCTTCTTTGAACTCACTCACTGCTTTTTTAAAATCATGCTCAAATATATTGTCTCCGAGAATAACGGCTATTGGCTCTCCTTCTGCAAAAGCTTCAGTGTATGAGAGTGCATCTGCGATACCACCGTTATTTACATCCTGAAGC
>MFMU01000011.1:4365-6143 GCA_001781915.1 Candidatus Kaiserbacteria bacterium RIFOXYD1_FULL_47_14
ATCATAATGTCAGTTATTCCTGAGCGCTTCAGCGTTTCAAGCGGATACAGAATCATCGGTTTGTCGTAGACCGGCAAGAGATGCTTATTGGTTATTTTGGTGAGCGGATAGAGTCGTGTGCCCAGCCCGCCAGCGAGGATGACTCCTTTCATTACTTGATGGTACTCTCCGATACCGAGTTAATCAACGCAATCATCCGCGGAATGATGGCGTCATAACAATAATTATCCTGCACTGTTTTTTGGCCGGCATGACCGAATTTCACGCGCAATTCTTTGTCAGAAATAAGTTTCTTTAGTTTCTCTACCCACTCTTTTTTATTGTTCGCAAGATATCCATTCGCTCCATCATGGATGATATACGGCATTTCGCCGAAATCACTCGCGATGCTAGCCACTCCGCATGCCATGTATTCAATAATCTTGAAGGAGGACTTATATTTGCTCCATTTCGGGTCGGTAGCGCTTGGAATGACTCCTATGTCAAAGGATTGCACTTCGCGCGGAACGCTTTGTGGGTCATTCCAATCGAGTGTATCAATAAAACGCGTCGTGACTCCCGATATTGAATCGAACATATCATAAAGCGGCTGATATCCAAGCGCTCCGATGAGAGTAAATGAGAATTCTGGCACGCTTGGATCGTCACGCAATTCTTTAAATACATCAGCGAGAAAGGCGAGGTTGAAGCGATGCTCTATTCCAGTGCCCACCCACCCGATAATTAATGGACTGTGCGCTACAGAGTAATCATGTTCAAACTTCTTATATTCATCGAAATTGAGCGAAATATGCACAATATGCACATTGTCGTTGTACTGGCGTACCCAATCGGCAAGCGAATGGTGATTTACTACGACTGCATCGGCAAGCCGCGTGAATACCATAGTTTTAAAGAAGCTATGAAGAAAGATTGGGTCATCAATATCAAAAATCATCCTGCGGCGAAACAAAAAAACATACGCTGCGAGAAGAACAAAAAAATACTTGTTCGAGATTGCGCGCTGATTATATACAATATCGCCTTTTTTGACCGACTTGAGCGCGCGCAGAAGTCGTATAATAAGCACTCCTTTTTTCGGCCACACTGTAGCGGACATCTCAATCGCTGAAGGTCGGTGTATTACAGTATGAACTCCGCGCGCATTAAGTTCTTCAGCGACACGAAAAGCCCTCTGGCGGGAAGTCCCCGCCTTTTCATCGCTGAAGGTAAAAAAATGAACGGTCATATATCGTTTTCCTGCAATTAAAGCTAGTATACGCTATGCTACATACTGCGCACAGTTATATGGGAAAATCTCTCCAAATAGCCGGCATAGGCATTGATGTGGTTGAAATAGCGGATGTGGAAGACGCTCGCTTTAAAAAGCGTTTCGCCGAATATTTTCTCATGCCAAAAGAGATTTTGCTGATACCGAAAGGATCAAAGAGAGCGGCATTTCTCGCGTCTCGTTTCGCGGTAAAAGAAGCGGTAATAAAAGCGTTTCCGAAAAAATTAAAGCCGCATGATTTTATTATTGAAAAAAAAGATGTCCGCCCTTGTATCTCCTTTTCTTCAAAAGAATACGGTCGACGCTATACGGTTCATATAAGCTTATCCCACACGAAGCATATCGCAGTCGCGATTGCGATAGTTATTCAAAATGGAGTATAAGATAGATATGGATTCTCTTGCTTATATACAGTCCTATGCGCGGATTAAAGAATTCTCCAAAAAGAAGGCCCAAACACTCGCTATTAATATCATTACCAATTTCACAGACGGGGTGCTTGAAAAAG
>MFMU01000012.1 GCA_001781915.1 Candidatus Kaiserbacteria bacterium RIFOXYD1_FULL_47_14
TACAGAGTTTTGAGGACTGGAGGGAAGATCTTTATAAAGGTAAAGATAGCAAGATATTTCCAGAACTAGCAAGAGTTGACGAGGAAGGAAAAAGAGAAGACACACCAGCAGAAGCGCGTGAGGAATTGAGAAAAACTGTAGAAGAAGCTGTCGTACAGCTGGAAGATTCAGAAGGCGATGAGAGAAAAAAACAAGAAGGAGCGAAAACATCTGAAGAAAATGCAGCGTATCTTGCAGAGCATTCGGAAAAACAAAAAGCGGAAGCAGAAAATAAGGGTGGAGTGATAGAAAAGTATTTCCGCAAGATGGGCGAGGAATATAATAAATCAGGATGGAAATCCAAGCTCGGTCTCGGTGTTGCTCTCGGTTTGGGAACGGCAGCATTCGCGACTGTTTCAGTGCCGGCTGCTTTTGTTTGTCTCGGAGGTCTCGCCGCACAGCGCGCTGCCGGCACAGCAAGTATGTTTTTGAAATTCGAGAAATATAAGAAATTTGAAAATCATAAAGAGCTGGCGGTACTTATGGCAGGACTATATGGAGTTGCCACAGGTTTTGCAATCAAAGAAGCGGTAAGTTTTTTGAGCGAAACACCATTGGGCGATATAACACACGAATGGTTGAAACATAATTGGCCTTTTGGTCATGCTGAAATTGCAAAAGCGCCGATTGCACCCGAACAGCCCGCGGCCGCAGCGTCCGTGGGTGAATCCGCTGCATCAGTTCCACCTGCACCGGAAATTCCGCCGATTAATGTCGAGGCGTCGCCCGGACACGGCTACGAATATATGTTGAAGCGACTCTGGGAACAGTTGCATGATAATAAGCAGCTTGATCCGAGCAAGTATGCCGAAGGAAGCGATATTCATAAATTACTTACCGCAGACGCAGCATCTATTGATACCGTCGTACATCAGATCGCAAGCGACTCAGGACACGGATTCTTCAATGCTGATGGCACGAGCGTTCAGATAAATCTGGATGACCATATATTTATCGCTCCCGATGGGCAGGTGCATATGTCTCATGAGTTTTATAACAGCGGTCCTGTCCAAGCACCGGAGAATGCGCCCGTAACGCCGGCATATCCACCAGAAACGGCGCCTGCTGCTCCTGAAATAACTCCGCCTGTTGGCGAGGCCGCAACTGATCATCTAAGTAACAAAATTTATTCAGAGGGTTCGAACCCTAGTGTCCTTCATGGGTCGGCAGATTATCCATTAGAATCGCATACTCCTCCAATCGAGGAGTTTCAACCTGATAAGGTTACTTTTTCACATGATGAAGTGCATACGAGAATTTTTCCAGAAGATGGCAATCAGGAACGCGAAGTCCTTGAGAGCATTAAGACCTACGCAGACGACTATACCGAACTCACGGTTAGTGAAGATGGTCGTATTCTTGAACGATTTATGGTCGATCCAGAAGGACATACCTCTCGATATACTGGCGGTGATACATTTGTCCCAGCGTCTGAAGACCAAACTGCGGATGTGAAGAATGCGATCGAACACGCGCATCGTGATGAAATATCCGCTCCACAACCAGAAGCACCCGCGCACGCGCAGGAAATCATTCAGCAATCAGGTTCAGGAGAAGTTATTCAAGAGCACGCGGATGGCATTGTTGTGAATCAATCTGGTCTCAAGATACCGACTGATAAACCGCACTTCTATGCGGGTGCAGATGATAAACACATTTTTGCCTATGGAGGAGGATCGGCGGAAGAGAAGTTGAAAGCGATTAAAGAATTCCTTACACAAAATCTCGATAAAACCGTGTATAGCGCGGACGCAAACGGAGAACATCGCATTCCTTGGCACATTACGCCGCAAGGAGAGTTGGTTGGTGTTCCAGAGAAAACAGGTGGTATCTTTGGTTGGTTTAAGTCGTTTGTAAAACCGCCCGAGCCGAATGAATTTGTTAAACTTATTAAATAATCATGATATGATGTCACCTATGCAAGACGAAATAACAGCCGCCATCGCCACCGACCTCGGAATTACCGAGCTTCCGATCGATACACAGAAGGAGCTTATCTCTCAATTTGGCGAAGTGGCGCTGAAGGCCGCGACGCTCTCGGTTATCGGTAAGCTCGCAGAGGAAAAGCGTGCTGAATTTGCGACACTTGCAGAGGCAGGTGATGTCATGGCACTCAAGACATTCTTGGACCGTGAGGTTCCCGATCATGAAGAAATCGCGAAGGCCGCGGTCGCCGAAGAAATAAAACGCTTTAAAGAATTTCAAGCCGAAGGTACTGATAAAAGAAGTAATAAATAATCACATTATGAAACCAACCCAAACCGCTATTGCCGTTGCTGTCGCACTTACTGTTATTGTTTTCTTCTTTATATTCAACGGGATGTCAATCTTCACCTCATTGATCCCGACAACTGGAACCACTACTAACCAAACCGCATCAACCGCTATGCCGACCGTAACCGACCTTCAAATAACCGACGAAATTATAGGAACAGGTGCTGCTGCCGTTGCAGGCGATAAAGTAACTGTGCAGTATGTCGGTTCGCTTACTGACGGAACTGTTTTTGACGCTTCGGCAAGTCATAGTGCCGATGGCTTCACCTTCAATCTCGGGAAAGGAGAAGTTATACAAGGTTGGGACCAAGGCGTTGCTGGTATGAAAGAGGGAGGGAAGCGTCGCCTCGTCATTCCTGCATCGCTCGCATATGGCGATCGAGCAGTGGGGAATGTTATCCCAGCGAATTCCACTCTTATCTTCGAAGTAGAATTGGTGAAAGTACAGAAATAAAACTTATGCACCGAGGACTGCAAGAGCGCGGATAAGTGCGAGCTTCGCACCGGTTGTTTCTAATGAGTAGCTTGAATCAATTGCAGTCGTGAGCGAATCAACAAGTTTTTCAAGAGTCGGAGTCGAAAGGCGCGCTGTTGCGCGTGCGATACCAATATCACAGACAGTGCCATCAAGACGAGCGCGATATACCTCATCAAGAAGACATATCACAGCGCTCATAAGCCGCTCTAGCGTGCCTGCATTGTTTATCTGTTGCCGCAACTTGGCAAAAACCGCTGCGCGATCGCCTTCAACAAGTGCGATAGTAAAGTCATGTGCCGGTGCGAGTTCATCAGTGGCAGCGATACTATCGTGTACAATCGGTTCAGTATCCTCAAATATCGGTTCATCATTCGTTGCTGATTCTTTCATATGTTCTGAAGATACCACAGAATGCTTTTGCGAAAGGCCTTTTACAATATCTTCAACCGAAAGTGCGCCGCTTGTAGGTGCGAAAGATTTAAATCCATCATATGCGGAATATCCGCATGATGTTTTAGGAAGTTCTTGTTGTGGAGGAAGTATCGTATGTGTTGATGCGGCGGACACAGCTCTCGGCGCGTTGAGCATCGTTAGAACGCGAGAGCCGAAATTATGCAGGTAACGATTCGCTGTTGGTATTGCGACGAAGAAGAATAGATATACGAAAGTAAGAAATACACCAAAAAGCAGAACCCAGTACAGTGCATTATCGGCAGGACTAAGATTAAGGCCAAGCGTCGCGACAGGCGAGAGGATTAAACCGAGATGGAGTATCGTTCCGCCGAGCCGGTTCACCGTTTCAGGGACGAAGCGCGTCGCGTAGACGGCACACCACATTCCTCCGCTCACCAACGCAATAAAGCCGACTAGCGCGAGGATATGTACGGCTATTCGGTGGCTAGACGCGTTCGATTGGAAAATATTCATACGAAATGTATGAATACCACGATGAAATTTCCGTGTCAAATTTTTGGCAGATAGGATATAGTGGTAAATAATGAGCGCAATTTCATTCACTATAGAGAAACGCGCGCCACGAAGTGGCGCGCGTGCTGGTATTCTCACGACTCCGCACGGCGTTATTAAAACTCCTGCTTTCGTGCCGGTGGGGACGAAAGCCGATGTAAAAGGTATTTTCCCCGAGCAATTGGTGAGTATTGGCGCAGAGGTCGTGCTCGCAAATACTTATCATCTCTATCTTCAGCCGGGTGAAAAAATCGTGCAGGATGCGGGAGGACTCGGGAAATTTATGAACTGGAGCGGTCCAACAATGACTGATTCTGGCGGTTTCCAAGTATTTTCGCTTGGTGCTGCGTTCGGCAAGGGCATTTCGAAATTTAAGGACTTCGTAAGTCCGGAATCAGATGAAGGACTTACGAAGTCCAAACATGGGCTCGCGGTATTTGATGAGGATCTTGCAACTTCCCACGGCAAACTCGCGATCATTGATGACGAAGGAGTTTCCTTTACCTCGCACATCAATGGCTCACTGCACCGATTCACTCCAGAGCGATCAGTGGAGATTCAGCATGCGCTCGGCGCGGATATGTTTTTTGCGTTTGACGAATGCACCTCGCCGACCGAGCCATACGAGTATCAGAGAGAAGCAATGGAACGCACTCATCGCTGGGCCGAGCGGTCGCTCAAAGCACATCGACAAAATAGTAGTGCGCAAAAAAAGCAGGCGCTTTTTGGTATTGTGCAAGGCGGTCGTTTCGAGGACTTGCGAAAAGAGTCCGCGTGCGAGATTGCGTCGCTCGGTTTTGATGGCATCGGCATCGGGGGTTCTTTTTCAAAAGAAGATATGCGCGGCGCGCTGCGCGCCGCGGTGGGCGAGTTGCCCGAAGAACTCCCGCGGCATTTCCTCGGCATCGGCGAACCGGGCGATATTCTTGAGGGTATCGCAAACGGTATGGATCTTTTTGATTGTGTTGCTGCGACACGAATCGGCCGCCACGGTTCAATCTATACTCGGCAGGGCATCGTTCACTTAAAGAATGAAAAATATCGCAACGATTTTTCTCCGCTTTCTGAATGTATGGGTTTCGTAAACCTTTCATCAGATGAAGGGTTTACGAAACCCTTCACATTAGCGTATGTATCGCACTTGATTCGTTCCGGTGAAATGCTCGGTCCTATTATCTGCTCTATACATAATATCGGTTTTATTCTACAACTCGTCGCCGGCGCACGACAAGCTATTCTTGATGGAAAATTTGATGAGTATCGCGCAGATTTCGTCCGCGAATACTATTGAGAAGTATCATTTTCGTTCGTTTGTGTTTGTTATACTACGATTATGCAAACAATCGTGGGAGTGTTGCGAGGCGGGCCGTCGCGTGAACATGAAGTATCGCTGAAGACCGGTGCGGCGATGCTTGCGAATCTGCCTGAAGAACGATTCACCACTCTCGATATTTATATAGACAAGAATGGCGAGTGGCATAGTCACGGCAAGCCGACTCAGCCCGAACGCATTTTGCGACAAGTTGATGTCGTCTTGAATGGACTGCATGGAGAATATGGCGAAGATGGCGAAGTGCAGAAACTTCTCGAACGATTCGGTGTTCCGTACTCGGGCGCGGACTCTTTCGGCTCGTATCTCGCGATGCATAAGCTTATGGCGAAGGCGCGAGCGAAAGAAGTTGGTCTTCTTACTCCCGAATCTCGTTTCGCTGGACGCGCCGAAGAAAGCGGTGAAGTCGCGCGCGATGTAATCCGCAGTTTTCATCAGCCGGTAGTCGTGAAGCCCATCGGCTGGGGCTCGTCGGTCGGCGTTTCTATCGTGGGCGGGTATGCGCCGGTGCTCGCCGCTATCGAACGGCTCTTCGCTGATGGTGCTTCAGGTGTTCTTATTGAAGAGCTTATTCGCGGGAAAGAGGCGACCGCCGGCGTAGTCGAAGGTCTGCGTGGCGAAGCGCTCTATGCGCTTCCGCCCATCGAGATTGTTCCACCCGAGAGCGATTTCTTTTCGTATGATGCAAAGTATTCTGGCGGATCGCGCGAGATTTGTCCGGGGCGTTTTTCTCGCGTTGCAACTGAAGAATTGAAGTGCGCAGCAAAAGCGATACATCGTGCGTTCGGTCTGCGCCACTATTCGCGCAGTGATTTTATAGTTATGCCGAAGGGTATTTATTATCTTGAGACCAACACTCTGCCGGGGCTCACGACCGAATCGCTCCTTCCGAAGTCCCTCGCCGCCAGCGGTGTGAAGTTCGCTGATTTCCTCGAGCATCTGGTCAATCTCGCACTGGGAAGGTAGTTTGTTTCAATTGAAATCTGGAATATCAAAACCTTGATAAGCAATCTTTTCTCGTTCAAATACTTCTTGCATATCTACTGCATGTACAATTGAAGGGTGCAAATGCATAAGTGATCGTTTAGCATGTTTCCCCACGATATAAATGGTTATGTTTTGTGACAAAGTACTTTTGGCCAAACAAACGCCAAGTTCGATAAACATGTCAGTACCTTCAGGATCACTAATCAAAACAAAAATGTCTGTATCTAAAAGGGAGCGAACAATCTCCTTTGATAATAGTTGGCAGTCGGGGATGTTCTGTTCATAGGGCTTGAGAGAGCCGTTATGAGCCCATTCAGAAGTAACGGTTTGGCCGTTCTTTTTAAGAAATTCAGAAATAGCCGCTATGTTTGCCTTGTGTCTCATTCGTGAAGCGAAATACCATTTCATATTTTGATAATACCATTTTCGTGTTATCCTTCATTCGTTCGGGCCCTTAGCTCATCTGGTAGAGCGCCACATTTGCAATGTGGAGGTGACCGGTTCGATCCCGGTAGGGTCCACTACTTCGCTCGTAGATTACTACGAGCTACGCAGTGCAAGCACAAAAAGGGAAGCGGGCTATTTCCAGTGAGTCCTGCTAGGATTTACCAAGAGACATTTCGTTTGTAAATGTTAAACAGTTCTTTGAAAGGAAAGGGGTCAAATGAATCATCTGAAAATCGTTCAGGGTGGAATGGGTGTCTATATATCGACTCCTTTCCTCGCAAAAAAATGTTCTCAAGGAGGCGTTCTTGGAACAGTATCCGGCGTTGGCGCTGAACACTTACTCGCTCGGATTCTCCAATCGGGGGATCCTGGCGGGCAGTATCGGCATGCGCTCGCACACTTTCCCTTTCAGGAAGTAGCTGAACGCATTATCGCGAAATACTTTGTTGAAGGCGGAATTCTTGTTGGTCAGAGATTTAAAGTAGTGCCGGCATTTAATTTGCAGCCATCCTCGGACTTGATTGGTCTTATGGTAGCAGCGAGCTACGCTCTTGTTTGGCTCGCCAAAGAAGGGCATACAAGGCCGATTAGTGTAAATTATCTGGAAAAAATCCAGATACCGCTCATCTACTACATCACGGGGGCGATGCTCGCTGGCGTCGACTTCGTGACGATGGGAGCGGGGATTACGCTTCAGATTCCTAAAGTGCTTGATGCGATTGCATCTGGAGGTGTTCCGAGTTATTGCATCTCAGTTGGAGGAAGTAGAGACGGAACTGAAACAATCAGTTTCAATCCGAGTTCTTTCTTCGGGATGAAATTTCCGGAACTCAAGCGTCCAGGATTTTTGCCTATTGTATCGACCGATACTTTGGCGGGGATTATGGCAGGGAAATTATCTCGCGGCAGTATTCAAGGATTCGTCATTGAATTGCCGACTGCTGGGGGTCACAATGCACCGCCACGCAAAAAAGGGATTTTCGATGCGGATGGCCAGCCAATATATGGACAAAAAGATGAAGTGAATTTCGAGAAGATTCGAGACCTCGGTGTTCCGTTCTGGATTGGCGGCTCTTACGCTTCTCCCGAATTACTCGCACAAGCACGAGCACTTGGTGCAGTCGGTATCCAAGCCGGTTCTATCTTCGCGCTCAGCGAGGACTCCGGTATGGAGCCATCTCTTCGTAGAGAAATAAGACGCCTCGGTTATCGAGGCGAGCTCGTTATTCGTACGGATGCACAAGCATCGCCGACGGGATTTCCGTTCAAGGTTGCTTCTGTGTCGGGCACTCTTTCTGACTCGATGGTGTATGACGCTCGTATGCGGAAGTGTGAACCGTCGATGCTGAGAGTTCCTTACCGACGAGAAGACGACGCTATCGTATTTCGTTGTCCGAGCGAGCCCGCTCATGATTATGAGCGTAAAGGTAGAAAGATCCAAGATATTGACGGGAGAAAGTGTCTTTGTTGTGGACTTTTTGCGTCTGCCGGTCTCGGTAATCCGGGCGAGCCACCCATTCTTACGATGGGAGACGATGTCAATTTCTTGCGTCATCTTATGGAAAATGAAAATAGTTCTTATCGCGCAACCGATGCGATTGCGTATCTGTTGCAAAAACAAAAACAGTCCGCGCTCTGAGTATCTCAGAGCGCGTTTTTATATCTGGGAATCCGCTACAATTTCTGTTATGGTACATCGTGTGCGCGCTCTTAGCTCAGTTGGTTAGAGCGTACGCTTCACACGCGTAAGGTCGCAGGTCCGATTCCTGCAGAGCGCACCGGGCCGGAGTATGTCGGTAGTACGCACGCTTCGGGTGCGTGTAGACCGGGTTCAATTCCCGGCGGCCCGATGAAAATAATTTCCGAGCATGTTAGCATATTCCTAAGGGCCATTAGCTCATCTGGTAGAGCGCGTCATTCGCATTGACGAGGTAAGCGGTTCAAGTCCGCTATGGTCCACCAGAATGGAACTTAGCGGTTGAGAACCAACCAAGGAGTGGGCGTGCCGAAGGCACGCCCACGCTGTTTCGCCTGATTTTCCAAACGAATTCGGATTCCCGCCTTCGGCGGGACGGATTGTTTTTTCGCCAAGAAGCAGGTGCGAGCCAAAGATTTCTTTGGCACAGACCTTTTTAGCAAAAAGGTCTGAATCAGAAG
>MFMU01000013.1 GCA_001781915.1 Candidatus Kaiserbacteria bacterium RIFOXYD1_FULL_47_14
TCATAGTTCGATACAAGGCCTTTAATATCAAACTTCTTGCTGCGCAGGCGCTAATCTTTGCTCTCGTAGCGCTCATCGCTTCAGAATTTTTCTTCGTGCGGAATACGACAAATAAAATCCTAACAGGCGTGACTCTGCTCTTGGCAATTGGCTTCGGATTTTTCTTGGTTCGAAGTGTGAAGCGGGAAATTGAGCAGAGGGAACGAATCGAGAAACTTGCGGAGGAGTTGCAGGAGACCAACGGACGGCAAGAGACGCTGATACACTTCATCGGACATGAGGTGAAGGGATTCTTGACTAAGGATTCGGCATCGTTCGCGTCGCTTATTGATGGCGATTTCGGCCCATTGCCGGAGTCAGTCAAACCATTTGCCTGTCAGGCGCTCGCACAGTCGCGCGACGGCGCGCGTTCGGTAACCGATATTCTCACCGCGTCGAACCAGAAGAAAGGATCAATTATCTACACAAAAGAGCCGTTCGATCTCAAGGCGCTCGCGGCAGAAGTTACAGAAAAATTAAAGCCGGTAGCAGAGGGGAAAGGGCTCGCGCTCACATTCTCGGCAGACGATACAGGCACTCCCTACATCTTTACCGGCGATAAGGGAAAAATCGGCGACAATGTATTCCGCAACATTATTGATAATTCTATTAATTACACCCCTTCGGGCTCGGTCGCGGTCTCTCTCAAAAAGGACCCCTCGACCGGACTCGGGGCAGGCGGGAAGTTCATTTTCACCGTAAAAGATACGGGCATCGGTATCACAGAAGAAGATAAGAAACGCCTATTCACAGAGGGCGGTCACGGGAAGGACTCGCAAAAAGTTAATGTCCACTCCACTGGTTACGGCCTCTTCATTACGAAGAACATTGTTGAGGCACATAACGGTACCATCCGCGCCGAATCAGAAGGAGAAGGGAAAGGCGCGACCTTTATTGTCGAATTGCCTATCACACAGACAACAGCACCGACGGCCTACGATTCCGCCGCCGCCGCAGGCGGCGGCGGTGGGGCCATCGGTCGTCGTCACTCATAGTATGCGCGATTTTTTGGTCAAAGCCCGCGTCACGATTCAAGATCGGAAACGAAAGAAGCGAGACAAGATAATGGAAGCGTTGAGCAAGAAAAATAAGATTACGAATGACGAGGTGGAAAAGCTCCTGTATATCTCGGACGCAACAGCAACGCGCTATCTCTCGGTGCTAGTGAAAGAAGGAAAGATACAGAAAGTCGGTACAGCCGGAAGCGGTGTTGCGTATACGAAATTATAATCAGAGTACTGTTTCAGAAGGGGATTCTGTGGTAAAAAAAGAAGGTACACTCTATAAAGTGCCGCCTTAGCTCAGTTGGTAGAGCAACCCCTTCGTAAGGGGTAGGTCCTCAGTCCGAATCTGAGAGGCGGCTCAGGAAAATATGGACGAAAAAAATACTCAACGACTCGCAGAACTCGAAGCGATGATGGCATCGCCCGAATTTTGGTTGGATAAGGAACAAGCGCAGGAACTCGTGCAGGAATATCAGACATTGAAAGAAGGCGGTTCAGGCGATGTACACGATTCCGGTAATGCGACCTTGGCGATTCTCGCAGGCGCCGGCGGCGATGACGCCGAGGATTTCGCACGGATGTTGCGCCGAATGTATGAGGGCTATGCTGCGCAGAAGGGTTGGCGCGTGCGCGAACTCCACGCGAATGAAAATGACCAAGGCGGCTATCGCAATGTGGTGTTAGAAATCACCAGCCCCTCGACTTCGCTCGGGGTAAACGGGCCGTATGGCCGTTTGAAGCATGAAGCAGGGGTGCATCGTCTTGTGCGCCAATCGCCATTTAATGCCAACGCGAAACGCCAGACCTCCTTCGCACTCGTCGAGGTCTTGCCGACTCTGGTCGCGAGCGACAAGGTTGAGTTAAAGCCGGACGACCTCGAGATACAATTCGCGAGAAGCGGAGGCGCGGGCGGACAGAATGTGAACAAACGCGAGACAGCGGTTCGTATTCTCCACAAGCCGACGAATCTCTCGGTGCATGTTTCGAGCGAGCGAAGCCAGTTGGCGAATCGCGAGAAAGCGCTTGAACTCTTAAAAGCGAAGATTTTTACCAAAGAAGAAGCCGAACGCGAGGCAACAGCGAAGGGTCGTTCTATCGCCAGCACGACCGCGAACGAGTGGGGAAGTCAGATCCGCTCGTATGTTCTCCATCCGTATAAAATGGTGAAAGATCACCGTACCGGCCACGAATCGTCGAACCCAGACAAAGTTCTCGCCGGCGACTTGGATGAATTCATTGACGCATCAGCTGCTTCCAGTTAATTGAGGGAGGTCAGACCTCCCTCACAGAGTTAGTTTGACGATTGGCAAACAGAAAGATACAGTACGGCTCGGAAGATCATTGTTGTTGGTGTAATTTAAACAGAGACAAGGGGGCTGCCGTGGGAGATTTCATTTCCGAGAAAGAGGTGGAAGCACTATGGAAAGATATCAAGGGAATTCCGTGTCCTTTCCGTGGAGTACGAGCTAAATTCATTCGAAAGAAAGGGGAGATATTCAACGGCAGGATTTTAAAAAAACGGAGAAGAGGCGAAGAAAACATCTGTGCGCTTATGTTTTCGCGTTCGCCAGCTTTCTGTTTTGCCGAAAATGGCAATACGCCATGCCTGGAGTCGTGTGAGCATTTCAACACGACAGCAGGCAGAAGAGTGGTCGCAAAAATTATGATTAAGTTTATCAATGGATGCGGAGGTTAAACCTCCGCGGAAATGTGAGAAATGTCCTGCGATGAGCGGGGCATTTTAATTTCAATGAGGGAGGTCTGACCTCCCTCACCTCTCATTTCTCATTCAAAAAAGTTAGATTGGTGCGCTAGAGTGATTTCATCGTCAATATGTCGTCCATATATGAAATCTTTACAGAACTCCCGATATTCTCCTGCAGCGAAAAGTGACGAAAGAAAATTCTTTTCTACAATAGGTCGGTCGAACGATCCGGCATAATCCCCCAAACTTGAATATGGATAAGAACAGACCCAATCGTATGCGCGGTCAAAATCGTTTCGAGCGCTATCTTGTCCGCCAGGATACATATCGAGCGCATTTTTCAATTGCACATATGCGCTCACATATCTAAAGTAACGATCATCAGAAATTATTTTTGCACGATAAGCTCCTTGGAATAATGCGCCATTTTCGCTATATCGCTCATTGAATTTCATAGCCATTCCAGTACCAAGTCGTTGCATAAATCGGGCGATATTACCTTCTGCAAGTTCTTGCAAAATGAGATGGAAATGATTGTCGACAAGACAAAAAGCAATAATATTCACTAGGCGTTCTTGTACAGGCCAATGTAATGGGCGTCCAAACGAGCGATGCAGACCTGCCTCATACAGGTCTCGGTGCCAATTCTGCGACGAAAAACTGTCATTAAAATGCGCAAGCATGAGCAAGAAACGAAAACAGTCAGTATCATCGCGAACAATGGGTAATCCTCGAGTTCCTCGTTTTACCACATGAACATATGACTCAACCGTGAAATCTTCTTTCCGCATACCCACCATTTTAGCATGTCAATGAGGGAGGTCAGACCTCCCTCACACCGATGTTGCAAATACAAGGAGGAAGTGGTACTACTACGGACTAGATACGCCAATGTCGGCGTAATGTAAATGGTGCTGAGCACCAGAAAAGGAGTTCTTTATGGCCGAAATAAGAGTCGATTTTCGTTATTCTGACGGAGATCTTGTGCCAAAAGAGATACTGGGAGCCATAATTTCTGGTTGTCTGCAGGGTCTCATACGGCTCGGGAAACTCGGGGATATGATAGAGTGCTTCCGGATAACTTTTGTCCTTCTTCACAGCAATCTCTCGAAGCGTGCCATGCTAGGCCCTATCTTCAAAGTTTATTTTTGTGATCCGGTCGGGAAAGAGTGCTGGCACGAATTCGATTATCGATTCGTTGGATCAGGGAATCCTAACCCTTCAGAAGTGGAGATTGGGGACGCAATTGTCTCTTTCCTTCCATCATTCATTACCGAACATCTCAAGCGATGTGCGGAAACTCTCAACGAGGCACGGGTCAAGCTTGATGAATTGACCGGTGAAAAGCCGAGAAACGGGATGAAGCTGGAAAGAATAAAAATCGTCGAGGATTGATACATAACCGCCCGCCCGAGAAGCCGCTGCTTCTTCGGGCGGCTTTTCTTATCCCCATTTCTGGACTTGAGTTGCGTGGGTAGGGTACAATAGAGAGCGACAATGATTTATTTCGACCAAGTGACGAAACGATATGGGAACACAGCGGCACTTGAGGAAGTTACGCTCTCTGTCGCTCCGAAAGAATTCGTCTCAATTGTCGGCCACTCGGGCGCAGGGAAGACCACGCTTCTGAAACTTCTCCTTGCCGAAGAGTGCCCGACCGAGGGCTCTGTTTTTTTTGAGTCAATGAATGTCAACGACCTGCCGTCCTCGGCATTGCATCATTACCGCCGCAAGATCGGCATGGTATTTCAGGACTTTCGTCTCATCCCGAACAAGACCGCGTATGAAAATATCGCCTTTGCGATGGAGGCCGCCGGCCGAACCGACGACGAGATTGCGAGCGATGTGCCGTATATCCTCGCACTGGTAAATCTCGCCGATAAAGCAATGCATTTCCCCGACCAGCTCTCTGGCGGCGAAAAACAGCGTGTGGCAATCGGCAGAGCTATCATCAATCAGCCAGAGCTTATCATTGCTGACGAGCCGACCGGCAATCTTGACCCGATTAATACTTACGAAATTGTCGAAATTTTGAAAAAAATCAACGAGCTCGGCACGACGGTCATTATAGCGACGCATAATAAGGGTGTTGTTGATGCGGTTGGCAAGCGCGTTATCACTATTGACCGCGGGAAGGTAGTGCGCGACGATGCGAGCGGAAAGTATATCTTATGAAAATGGCGCTATAATCACTGTATGAACTGGATGATTTTTAAACGAATGCTCTCAAGCGGCGGAAAGAATTTCATACGCGGCGGCGCGGTCTCGGTAGCGACCGTGCTTATTATGACTGTCACGCTTGCGATTATCGGCTCGCTCATTTTCCTTTCGGCGTTGCTCTCTTACACATTAGGAAGCATTAAGGAAAAGGTTAATGTTTCGGTATACTTCGTTACCACAGCGCGCGAGGTAGACATTCTCGCGGTGAAGGATCAGCTTCTGAAATTGCCGCAGGTGGAAAGTGTTGCCTACACTTCTGCCGACGATGCTCTCGTCGTTTTTCGCGAGAAGCATGCGAATGATCAATTAACGCTTCAAGCACTCGACGAGATTGGCAGTAATCCGCTCGACGCTTCGCTCGAAGTGCGCGCGAAGGATCCGTCAGAATATGAGAGCATTGTAAGATTCCTCGAGGCCTCGCCAGCACTCTCTTCGAGTGGCACATCTATCGTTGATCGCATCAATTATGCACAAAATAAAGAAGTCATCGATCGTCTCTCGCTCGCGATAAAGGCGACACAAGAGATTGGTTTCGCTATTGTTATTCTCTTCGCTATCGCATCTATTCTTATTGCTTTTGCGACCATTCGTCTCGCTATTTATACCGCAAAAGATGAAATCGCCGTGATGCGGCTCGTCGGCGCTTCTAATCCGTATATTCAAGGACCGTTCATTGTTACTGGTATCATCACGGGCGTTCTCGCTGCTATTCTCGTGTTACTTCTCTTATGGCCGGCGACTTGGTATGCAGGAATGAAGACAACCATCTGGTTCGGTGGTTTCAATGTGGCGAGCTACTACCTGAACAATTTTACTTTCATCTCTTCCATTATTTTGTTTTCCGGCTTTGCTCTCGGAGCGGTGGCTTCGATATTCGCTATCCGCAGATATCTGAAAATCTAGTATGGCTAAGGAGGGTCACAAATACATATTCGTACTCGGCGGAGTAATGAGCGGTGTTGGCAAGGGAGTGGTCGCGAGCTCGATGGGTCTTTTGCTTCAGCAAAAAGGGTATCCGGTTAATCTGGTGAAAATAGATCCGTATCTGAATGTGGATGCGGGCACGATGAATCCGACCGAGCACGGCGAGGTGTTCGTGCTCCGGAGCGGGCTCGAGACCGACCAGGATATGGGCAATTATGAACGCTTCCTCGACCGCGATCTGACGAACGAGGATTATATGACGAGCGGTATGGTGTATCAGTCGGTCATCGAGCGCGAACGAGCGCTTCAGTATGGCGGGAAATGTGTGGAAGCCATTCCGCATGTGCGCGATGAAATCCTGAAAAGGATTGAAGCCGCGGCCTCATACAACGGAGGCCGCGTTTCGGTAGTCGAAGTCGGCGGTACTATAGGCGATTTCCAGAACGCGCTTTTCATTGAGGCGGCTCGAGTGATGAAGATGAAATATCCAGATGATGTGCTTTTCGTGATGGTGTCCTATCTGCCGGTGCCGGGCACGCTTGGCGAGATGAAGACCAAACCGACACAATCGGCGGTGCGCGCCTTAAACAGTTATGGCATACAGCCGGACTTCATCGTCGCGCGTTCGACGCACTCCATAGACGAGAAGCGGAAGGAAAAATTGGCGATTCAATGCAATGTCCGAGCCGATCGCATTATCGCTGCACCAGATATTAAGAGTATTTATGAAGTACCGCTGAATCTCGACAAAGATCATTTGGGAGATGAGCTTCTTGAAGCGTTGCATCTGCCGAAGAAGCATGCGACTTCGCTCATCGAATGGAAGAAGTTCGTGATTTCGGCGACGAATACGAAAGCACCAGAAGTGAATATTGCGATTGTGGGGAAATATTTTGATACGGGCGATTTTATTCTTTCAGACGCGTATCTCTCGGTTATCGAAGCGATAAAGTTCTCAGCGGCGAAGCTCGGTCGTCGGCCGAAGATTACCTGGGTGAATGCAAAAGAGATAGAGCGCGGCGGCGGGAAAGCCGCCGCCGCGCTCGGGAAGTATGACGGCATCATCGTCCCAGGCGGTTTCGGCGAAACAGGCATCGAAGGAAAAATAAAAGCGATTCAGTATGCGCGCGAAAAAAAGATTCCGTACTTCGGCCTCTGCTACGGCATGCAGCTTATGGTGATTGAATATGCGCGCAATGTGCTGAAGCTGAAGAATGCTCATACAACCGAGATTCAAAAAAATTCAGAAGATCCTGTGGTGGATATTATGCTCGAACAGAAGAAACATCTTGCCGGCAATAAATATGGCGGTACGATGCGCCTCGGCGCGTATCCCTGCTATCTGAAGAAAGGCACAATGGCGCGCGCTGTATACAAGAAAGAGATGGTGGACGAACGCCATCGCCACCGCTACGAGATAAATCCAAAATATATAAAACCGCTTGAAGATGCCGGTCTCGTCTTCTCCGGCACTTCGCCCGATTCTGTTCTGATGGAAATTGCCGAGCTTCCGCGTTCGGTGCATCCCTTTATGCTTGGAACGCAATTCCATCCCGAGTTCCAGGCGCGTCCGCTTGCTCCGCACCCGCTCTTCACAGAGTTCCTCAAATCCGCCATCGCGCGCAAGAAAAAGAAATAAAAAAACATAGGGCGGTCCTATGTAGTTACCATATTTTATCTTTGGCGACCATAAAAATGGAGGTACCTCATAGAAGTACCTCCTGATCGCCAGAAGTAGCAGGTTCAGTTCAGCCCCAATTTCTTATCTCGTGGAGATAATAGTATAGGAGCTACTCCTCCATGGGTTAACTGACCCTTGTTTCCTTTCAAGTTTGACTTGATCGCCGATCTTTATGTTCGGCGGCAAGTCATGAAAACCTTGAGGACAGTCTATCGACTCAGATGTAAGGGTGTAATGGACACCTTCCTTCTTGGTCCATTTACCATACATGATACGCCACTCAGCTTGGGTAATCATGTTGGAAAACCTGTCGGCCTCGGCCTGTTCCTTCGCAGATAATTCCTTGTTGAAGGTAGGAGCCACCGATATTCCTATGGCCAGCAAAATAACAAGCCCTGTGCCGATCATGGTGGGCCAGAAACCAAAAATTCCGCATCTCATTCCACGCCTCCTTTTTGATGTTCAAACTCCCACGATTCCCTCGTGGTAGGGGTTATCCATTTGCATTCCGGATATCATTTTATACTATCATCATGTTTTATATATGACAAGACCTTGTATTGTACATTCAACATTGAAGCATGGATACATAGGTGGATACATAGGTCTGACCTATGTAATTTGATTATCCATTTATCCATAAAATCTGCTATAGCAGGAAGTTGTGGATACCAAATACTAAGGTAAACTAGAAAATGAACTGCGGATTCTGTGGACACTAAGTGTCTACAAATTAGGAGACGGTGCGGATGACCTCGGTCAGGTAGTCAACTTCTTTGAAAAATCGCTCGGTGCGCGTGTCGCGCGGGCGCGGAAGATTAATAGCCATGGTCTCTTGCACGCGTCCCGGATGCGCGCTCATCACGATAATTTCATCCGAGAGTTCGATAGCGTCAGGGATAAGATGATTCACCATAAGAATCGTCATGCCGTAGGTGCGCCAGATCTTCAAAAGGTCGGTCTTGAGTGCCTCGACCGTAATGGTGTCGAGATTAGAAAAGGGCTCGTCCATAATGAGAAAATCGGGCGATATAGCGAGCGCGCGTGCGAGGCCGACGCGCTGGCGCTGTCCGCCTGAGAGCATGCTCGGGTAATGCTTCTCCAAGTGTGCGAGACCCACTTCTTTTAATTTTTCTCGTGCGATGTGTTCGCGCTCCTCTCGCGATACTCTTTCCATTCGCAGGCCGAACGCGACATTGTCGAGGGCGGTAAGCCACGGGAAGAGTGCATAATTCTGAAACACCATTGCCGGCTTTTCATATTTGCGCACGATAGTACCGCTCGTGAGCGGCATAAGATCGAGAATAACGCGCATTAAAGTCGACTTACCGGCGCCCGACGGTCCGATAATCGAGACAAAATCTCCTTCAGGAATAGAGAAAGAAATATCTTCTAAAGCAGAAATACTTCTCTTTTCTTCGTCGGTGAAGCGCGCAGAAACGCGCGATAGGACGAGCGCCATTTTTTGGTCATTATTCGGCATAGCGTTTCGCGCTTTCAGCGAGGAGCGGCGCCCAGACCATGCGATTTATGACAAACACAATAATGATGATAACCAGCATACCGGCAATCGTCGCTTGATTAATGCCGGAAACACTCGCTGTCTTAATAAAAGCGCCGAAGCCGGAAATATTTACGATGATTTCAGCGCCGATAACCGCCTCCCAGCCGATAGCGATACCGACGATAGAACCGGTAAGCATCGCCGGGAAAGAGAGCGGTGCGAGATAAAAGGGAATACGCCGAAGTCCGCGCGCACCGAAGATAGTCGCCGCGTCGCCGAGGTCCTTGTGTGCGCCTTTAATAGAAGTGAGAACGGCGAAGAGGATGGGCCAGATGATGGAACTCACGGCGAAGAGAATAACCATCTGGTCGGTGAAGCCGAAGAAGAAAATAAAGAAGGGAATGAGCGCGAACGACGGAACATTTTGTAAAATATCAAAAACGGGGAAAAGTGCGTCAGAAAACGGACTCCATCCGACGAGAAGAGCGATAGAAACGCCGAGTGCGAGCGCGATGCCGTAGGCGAGTATGAGGCGATAGGTAGTATGAAAGACCGCATTGCCGAGCGTTGGCCACGCGACTCCGCTGAAGTAGCCGAGGACAACCAGAAGTGCTGTGGCGAGTATGATGCCGGTCATAATCACCCACGCTCTTCGATGTCGTGTGAGATGGGTGCGATGCCACGCGCGATTCTGCGGATGCGCGATACTACGAATCATGGGTTTATTCTAGCGCGTTTTTTTGAATGTGGTGCGGTGGTATACTTAAACTAAGGATATTAATTAAATAAAGATTTGCCACCTATGAGTACACTTCGGACAGTAGGAATTATCAGTTGCACAGCAGGGCTTCTTCTTTCATCGACAGTGGTACTGGCGCAAGAACCAAATACATCTAACGACAGAAATAAGGGAGCACAGCGCGGACTTATCTCGACGACAACACCTGGAGAAAATGCGAAGAACGCTCGTGAGCGTATAAAAGCAGTCCGCGAAGAGGTACAGACCCGCATAACCGCACAGCGCCAGAAGGTAGAACAGCGTATGTCAGAGATTAAAGATAAGGTGAAGCAGGTGCAGGCAGAAAAAATCTCTAAACAATTTGAAAATCTTAATTCAAATTGGACGGATCATTTTATGAATCTGCTTGATCGCTATGATGCTATCGTGCAGAAGATACAGGATCGGGCGACTATCGCCACAGAGAATGGGAAGGATATTACCACTGTGACGACCGCAATCCAAACAGCGAAGACCGCGATTGCCAATGCGCGGACAGCAGTAACGGTGCAGGTAGGGAAGAGTTATACACCAACCGTCGCTGACACGGCGACGCCAACTCAAGAGTCCACAATAAAAGAATTGCGATTGTCGTTCCAGAATCTTCATTCATTCCTCTTTAATGACCTCTTTGCGCTTCGTGATGGTCCTATGAAGAGTGCCCGCGAAGCGGTGCAGAGCGCGCTCAAGTCACTTGGTGCAATCCCGGGAGTCGATGATGACAAGAGTGCAACAACGGCTTCGACAAGTTCACCGCGGGCAACCGAGAACAAGTCAAATCAATAATCGCTCACTATAATAACTATGAATAAGATTTTGTATATCGTCGGTATTCTCATCATTATTGTTGCTGCTTCATACTGGTATTTCTCTGCGAAACCGGCGCAGGCACCGACAACCACTGAATCCACAGCTGTCGAACAGACACAGATACCGCCTCTCGCGAGTGGTAACACCACTGCAGATATCTCGGCGGATCTCAACCAAGTTCCGGACACTTCTGCCGCGCTCGACCAAGCCGCCACCGCTTCCGCCCAAGCAGTTCAAGGGTTCTAGTTAGAAAGAAAAGTGCTGCGGGTCAGGGACTCGAACCCCAATACCATCCTCCAGAGGGATGTGTCCTACCATTAGACGAACCCGCAATAGATAGACAATACGATATTAAACGGGTTTATTCAAATGATATACTTATCTCTATGAATGAAAAACAACCTGCCTCAAAACCAATAGAAGCACCGCGCACGGCGGCGGAAGAGATAGAAAGAGAAGAAAACGAGCGTTACGAGTGGTGGATGGCTAACAATCCTACAGCCGAGGTCGCACAAGCTTCTCCAGAAACAAACGCGGAGAAAGCTGCAAAAGCAGAGTGCGAAGAGATGATGGACAGCTTCGAACAGACATACGATCTTGAAGCACTTCGCGCCATTACGCAGTTCGACTCAAAAGAAGAACGGGAAAGTTCAATCCGTCAGCCAGCTCTCGATGCGCTCTCCATTATATTTAAGCGAATGAAAGATTTAAGTGACCAAGGAACTTTCTTGAGAGAAACTCGCAAGGCGCTTGGGGTACGATACGAGAAGTTGAGTAATGCCGTCGGCAATATCACCGAGGATAAAGATGGAAAGATTTTCGACATAGTTGTCCACAATCGACGAACTCCTTTCCCTGGGGACCAACTATCTTGATGAACCACGCGGCCAACAAGGGTATTAGTAGTGAGCAAGGGTAGTCCTTGCTCAAAATTGCGATGCGTTAAAAGAAACTTCTGTCTGAAAACTCGCGTTAGGATGAATATGAATAACCATCCATTTCTTAATGCGTTGTCAGCGACGGCGTACATCTCGTTCGTCGCGTCGATGATGTTTTATGCACCAGAAATGAATATACCAGAGCCCAGTCTCATAATTCCAATTATGATGTTGTCGCTTCTCGTCCTCTCCGCCTCGCTGATGGGCTACTTCTTCTTCTGCCAGCCCGTCCGGCTTCTCATAGAAGGGAAGCAGAAAGAAGCAACGAAGTTTTTCCTCTCGACCATCGGCATCTTCGCCCTCATCACCCTCGCGCTGGTCCTTATCTGGTTTTCCACAACTCTGTATTTTAGCGCTTGACATGCAGACAGTATCAACTTGTAAGCTTCGCTTCCAAGTTGTGCTGAACGAGACCACCACTAGTGGTAAACTATTTTAATGCGGATTATCTTTTTCGATACCGAGACGACGGGGAACAGCGATACGGACCGGCTCTGTCAGCTCGCGATGAAGGAACATTACATCGACGAACCGTTGGTGAATGCGCTCTATAAGCCGCCGGTGCCGATATCGATAGAGTCGATGGCGATTCATCACATCACTGAAAAGATGGTGACGGGGAAGCTTGCGTTCAGAGAGTCGCCGGAGTATTCCTCGCTGAAAGACCTTTTCGAGAGCGATGAAGTCGTTCTCATCGCGCATAACGCCGCCTTCGATCTCGCGATGCTCGCGCGCGAGGGTATCCATCCGAAGCGGGTTATCTGCACCTATAAGCTCGCGTACGCACTCGACCCGAACGACGCACTGCCGAATTATCGGCTCCAGTATTTGCGTTATTTGCTCGACCTCGATGTTGAAGCAGAGGCGCATGACGCGCTCGGCGATGTGCTCGTCCTCGAGGCGCTCTATGATCGGCTCTCACAGAAAATGTTGAAACGGCACGGGACTGAAGAATCTGCGCTTGACGCAATGCTCGCGATATCAGCGCAACCGCTCCTTTTTACCACCATCCGTTTCGGTAAATATAAGGGACAAAGAATAGAAGATATCGTGAAGACCGACTCGAGTTATCTGCACTGGCTCCTCGAACAGAAGAAACAAGCGCCGATTGGCGAAGAAGATTGGATTTATACGCTCGAGCATTTTCTGAAACCGCAACTGATATAATTAAAATATGAACAATGAAGTTGCGGTCATTACAGGCGGTACAAAGGGTCTCGGGAGAGCGCTTGCCAAGCGGTGTATTGCGAAAGGATATTGTGTTGTTATTTGTGCGAGAGAAAAAGATGAAGTAGAAACCGTTGCAAAAGAAATCGGTGCAACGCCGTTTGTTGCCGATGTGACGAAAGAAGCGGATATGAAAGCGCTTGCAGATTTCGCCGTTGCGTCGTTCGGCCAAATTGATATCTGGATAAATAATGCAGGGGTGTGGATGCCGCATACTCCGGTAGAACAGCTCGATATTGAACGCACGAGGAAACTGTTTGAAGTGAATGTGTTCGGCGTGATGTCCGGTTCAAAATATGCTTTGATGCAGATGCGGAAACAAATCAAGGGAACTATCATCACCATCATTTCAATAAGCGGTCTCGTCGGCCACTCGTTATCGTCGGGCTATGCGGCGAGCAAATGGGCCATTCGCGGCTTTGCCGAGTCGCTTCGCAAAGAGTGCAAGGGATCGGATATCAGGGTCATAAGCGTGTATCCGAGCTATATGAAAACGAATTTGTTTGATGAAAAAAGGCCCGAAGATATCGAGAATTATATGCCGCCCGAATCAGTCGCACAGAAAATACTTGAGAATCTTGAACAAGAAAACCCGCGAGAGGAACTCATTATCAAGTAAATGATGATGCTGATATAGCTTTTACGGAGGTGTTTTACTTTAAATAGATTTTAAGATACTGTTGCCACCAGAGTCGATTTTTTGACGGGCTCAATGCGCCGGCCGAAGTGCGCAGTATAAGATCTTTGAAAGGATGCTCTTATGTCTAGAATTTCAGAAGAATGGATTAGTTGGTATCGGGCGGAACGCTCGTTTTGGTCCCATGATGGGAACATGAAGCGTCCCCACACATTCCTCCCGTTTCCTTCAATGCGACACTGTAATAGTTTTTTTGACAATGGGTTTATTATGCAGAACCCATGTCTTCTGAACGATGCCAGTAGAGACCTCGTCGAATTGCTGATGGCATATGACACGACTGCCATCAATGTTGACCGCGTGGTCGGTCTTGGCGTGAATGCTGGTCTTCTCGCTTATGGTATCGCACGAGAAATCGGTCGCAAACGCTCACTCCAGTGTCTCTGCTCGGTCGCAATGAAGAGGACCATCGGTCACCGGACAACTGCGGAGTTTGTTCAATCGATCCGTATGGGCGAATTGGTGTTGATGGTAAACGATGCTTTGATCACCGGTGGAAGTATCGGATTACTCACTGAAGCCGTAGCTGTCGCAGGTGGTTATATCGCGCCGTTTGTCGCGACACTCGTGAATTGTCTCGGGATTATGGAATGGGGCAGTGGCAAGAGTCCTACTAAAATTGCCACACTCATCAATTGCCCTTTACAAACATGGGCACCCAGCGAGTGTCCTCTTTGCAAGGGAGGATCCGAAGCGATTCATCCGAAAGGGAAGGAGAATTGGGCTCGTCTCAATGCGTCCTACTGAAATATTCAGAATGAAATGAAAATTAACAACAGTCCCGTACCAACAAGTGCGCGGGCTGTTTTTTTATTCGAGTTTCATCAATGCGTTGATGTAATGAATCGCGATGCCGTTATAACTTTTATTGCTAGCGAATGTCTCCTGTATATTTTTAATTTGCGTGTTGAGGGCGGACAACGAGGTGTTATAGAAGGTGATATACGAAGGCAAGATCTCTCCCGTTTCTTGCGCCACGATGATTTTCGTATGATAGTTGTTCGCTGTCTGTATCTCATTTTGCGAGATAGCGATAGCCCCATCGGGTCCTTGGCTGAAATTTCGGTACGCCATTACGAGTATCGTGCTGCCCGGCCGGCGTTCGAGGATGTTAAGCAGGTGCGTCAGCGTGTAGTCATAATTCCATGCATAAAGGAATCGCGGCGTTTCTCCGCTCGCGCTGTCATAAAAATCGGGAATAACGACCGAGAAGGCGATATCGCTGTTCTCCAGCTGAGTAATGGTTCTTCGTATTAGATTCAGGAAATCGCCCAGGACGATGCTTTTGTTTTTCGGATACGAGTCGAGCAGGTAGGGTTCGACATCGTATTGGAATCCGCGCAATTTTTCAGTATGTGTCGCATTGAACTCCAACACATAATCAACTATCGCGATTGACTTATATTCGTTCCCTGGCTCTGCCCAATTTCTCCAGCCCGCCTCGGCATCTACGGTCATATTGTTTTTGTGCGCCACAACAATAAAGCTCTCAAGTGCGTTATCAAATGCTTTTTTCTTTGTTGTTTTTTCTGGTCCGTCAGGCAGCACATAAATATCCAGATAAGAATCGAGAGAAAGATAGAAATTACGGATGCCGTTCCGCTTTGCACCGGCAATAATCGAATCCCGATATATTGAAGTCAGACCGAGCGTGGGTGTCCAAAGCCATGTACCTTTTTCTGGCTGGCTCACTTCTGACGCTGGCGAGTTTGTCGACAACGAGCTCGCGGCGCTCGCCAAGAAACTTTCTTTTTTTATTTTTGCGAGATTGTTCAGTTGCTTGTCAGTCATTTTCGCGTTCTTAGTAATGTGGGTGTCAGAATATTGTCTCGGGTATACGATATTTTTCTTCTCCACAATCGCGACAGGGACAACCTGGGCTGCGCTTTGTGCAAACACCATAAAGCACACGCCAACACCGATTACTCCTAATCCTATAATTATATATTTCCGCCACTTTTTTCTCTTCATACTATGTCATATAGTATAATCTATATGAATAAAAATATGCTACTAGTTGTTCTCATTCTCGCGATTCTCGCGGCAGGGAGCTATGCCGTCTTCGCGAATAAAAGCGATGCACCTAGTTTTTCTAAAAATTTCTTACAGTGCAGTCCGGGCGAGCTTTCGATGCCTTTCCCGAATTCTAGCGTGTATACCATTACCATTATTGGTGCAGAGAGCGGTATATGCCACTACACGGCAAAAGTTGTCGATCAAAATAGTGCGCTGTTGTTGAATGGTCCCGGAGGAATTGATTGTAGAGTTCCTCAAGCGCTCATTACCGTCATGACTCTCGACCACCTGCTTGGGCAGGACAAAACATCGGAAATATTAGCAGAACAAACGAAACTCCAGACCGACTACTGCGCAAAGGCCGTTCAATAATTCATCACTTTCCTTTTTTGTCTAAAATGCGCTAGGGTGGTCTGATGAGTCGAGAAGAAAGCGTTCTGCGCTTCGAGAAGGTGTCGTTTGAATATGGGCACAATAAGCCGATTCTCGATGAGGTCGATTTTCCGGTGCGCCGTGGAATGAAGATGGCGGTGATGGGTCAGAATGGCGCGGGGAAGTCGACACTCTTCGCACTTATGTCAGGAACGCTGAAGCCGGATTCGGGCGAAATTCATGTGTCACAGGGCGTCACGATAGCGACGGCGCCACAGGTTATTCCGCGTGACCAGCTCTCTCTTGCAGTGCGTGAATTTTTCTTAAAGTGTTTTACAGAGCCGGTTTATGATATCGACCCGCGTATTGATGCTGTGCTTGAAGTGGTGAATCTGAAACAGCACAAGAAATTGCACGAAAGAGTTATGAGCAGTTTCTCGGGCGGGCAACAAGCGCGGCTTCTTCTTGCATCAGCGCTTATCCAGAACCCAGACCTCTTGCTCCTTGATGAACCGACCAATAATCTCGACACAGCTGGTATCGAACATCTTACGAAGTTTCTCGTCGAGTATCCTTCGACCTGTATTGTTATTTCACACGATGCGAAGTTCTTAAACGCATTTACCACCGGCGTGCTCTATCTCGATGTCTTCACGCGCAAGATCGAGCAGTATCCGGGAAATTATAACGATGTACAGCGCGATATCCTTGCGCGTATCGACCGAGAAAACAAGAAGAATGCACAGCTCGAAAAGAAGATTCAGGAGAATAAAGATAAAGCGAACTTCTTCGCGCAGAAGGGCGGAAAGATGCGGCTTGTCGCGAAGAAGATGCGCACCGAAGTAGAAGAGATGGAAGAATCCAAGGTGGCGGTGCGGAAAGAAGATAAGACCATTCGTCCGTTTACGATTCCTGCGCAACAGGATTTGAGCGGTGTCATACTCACCCTCACCTCATATACGCTTCACGGAGGTAAAAAGTCAGTGACGAAGAAAGCGAATATTTCATTACTGAAAAATCAGCATCTCTTACTGAAAGGACCGAACGGCATCGGGAAGAGTACGCTCCTCGAGCGGATTGTTCTCGGTTCGCCCGAGGGTTCGCACATAGCCGAGGGAGTGAAGGTTGGCTATTATCGCCAAGATTTCTCGACACTTGATTTCGAACAGACGGTTTTTGCAACACTTATGAAAGCGATTGGACAGCCCGATGAAGAACGGCTACGCGCGACCGCCGCAGGATTCCTGCTCTCCAGTGATGTTATACAAACGAAAATCGGCGACCTTTCAGAAGGGCAGAAGGGTCTCGTCGCTTTCGCGTCGCTCGTCTTAGAACGACCGGGGCTGCTTATTCTCGACGAACCGACGAATCACATTAATTTCCGCCATCTGCCCATCATCGCCAAAGCGCTCGACCAGTATGCGGGCGCGATGATTCTCGTTTCCCATGTGCCCGAATTCGTCGAGCAGATTCGCATTGACGACATTCTTGATTTGGGGAAATAAATTATTTATTTCCCACGACCAAAATATTGTTTCAAGAGCGCGACATGTTCGGCATAGGTGTCGGAACAGTGGAATTGTCCGGCGTTGTCGTGGAAATAGAATAAACAAGAGGTCTCTCGCGGATTCAACGCGGCGAGAATAGAGGCAACTGATGAGTTCGATATTGGTGTGGGAGGCAGACCTGAGTGTTTGTAGGTATTATAGGGCGATTTGCGGGACATATCAGCTGGGATTACCTTCGGCCACCAACTTTTGACGGAAGTGCTGTTCGCTTTTGCATACTGAACCGTTGCATCTATCTGAAGATTCATATTCGCGAAGAGTCGATTCCAGATAATACCGGATATCATACGCGTATCGTCATTCCCTGCCTCGCGTTCGATGAGCGACGCGACCGTGAGGGCTTGGTCGACCGACACAATCTCGGCAGTTGTTGTCGCATAATGGGAGAGTACTTCCTCAATAAAACGATTATTTACGAGTGCTTGTGCTTCTGTTGGTGTCATATTTGGCGTGACGGCGTACACGCCGGGCGAGAACGAACCCTCGGTGAGCGGAAGTTCCGCGCCTGCAACTGGAGTGAGAAATTCTTTTTGTTGGTTACTATTCCAAGCAAGCGCCTTTCCGAAGGCGCTTGCTACCTGTTCTTTCCGCATACCGGGAGTGATGGTCACAAAGCGCTCGCTGACGCCCGCGACTCCGGCTATATTCTGATACCACGGCACTTCACTGATAGTGATTGCGAGTAATCCGAACACTCCCCAAAATGTTTTCTCGGTATTCGCGGCTGCTGCTTGAAGCGGAGATTGATTACTTTCGAAAAGAGCGTTCACGCGCATATTTTCAACAATGGTTTTATTCTGAGGATTAACGGTAATAGGGAACTCTTCCATCATCGCGGAGAGGGCATTCTTTTGTTCATAGTGGAGACCCAATGCAAATAATATCGGTAACGAAAAAACAGCGCCTCCAAATATAATTATAAGAAGCGCTGTCAGACCAATTCTTTTACCCATCGTCACACTATATCATTTGCTTGTAAGCGCGCTATTATTTTTATTCCTATAAGAAGCCAGAGTCCGCCGAGGAGATAACCGGCAAGTACATCGGTAGGGAAGTGGACGCCCAAATAGAGTCGGCTGAATCCTATCGCGAGAATAACAAGCGTCGTTATTGTTATGATAAGCGCTGTATATTTGGGATAAATCTTACAGAGGAGATACGCTAGAAATCCGTAGAGTGCTATTCCGAGCGTGGCGTGTCCGCTTGGGAATGAGGGCGAGAACTCCTCGAATATTACAGGAATAAGACCGCTCGGCCGCGCGCGATCGACGAGCATTTTTAGCAAATTGCTGGTAATGCCCGCGCCAATAATAGTGGCGATAAGTCCTACTGCGTATGCCTGATAGCGTTTTTTATAAAATAATAAAAAGAGCACAACGATTCCCGTTATCGTTACGATGACAGTTGAACTTCCCCAAAAGGTTATCCAATTGAATAGATGTAAGAAAAAGGGCGTACGAATGCCGAGCATCATATTCTCGAACCACACATCAGCAGACAGTATTGATTGCAACATCAGCGAATTATATCGTACTGTTGCATATAAAAAAAGAAACCACCCATACAGAGTGGTTTCTGTCAGGTGGCTGTTCAGCTTCTTTTACATAGGGAAATTAAAGAAGCCTATGCAGATTCCTGAAGATTTCGTTTCTTTTTCTTCGATCCACACGATCTTACGGCCTTTTCTTATGCCGATCGATTTTCCCCACAGATTGTAGGTATCCATAATGGAACACCAAAAGATCTTGATGAGGATGTCAGCTTTTTCATGAAGCTTTGTCGCTTCCAACAGCATCTTCTCTTCTGCCTCAGTGTCTCCGGAGATAGAAAAGAGATAAGCGGCGCTCATAGATTCATGCGCCATCTGTATCAACTTGGAGGCCAAGACGAACGGTTTTAGGTCGTCATAACTCAGCTCCACGACCATATGTTCGTTCGTCCCTACTTCAATTTCTATCTCGACGAAATCGTCAGGTTTGATTTCGTCAAGTTCTTTCAATAAAGTATCCAGCCATTTAGACATTCATTCCTCCATCTGTAGAAGATTTCTTGAAAAATCCTATCGATAGACAGGTAAGATATTGCAAAGAACTGCACAACCAGCAGTATAATGTATTATCTTCTTGTTTGTCAAGCGTCGTTCGGTACGGTCTTACAGCGAGAAGGGAGCCAATTCATCACCACTTTGCGATGTTGGTCGAGCGACCAGAGGTCGCTATGCTTAAAGAGCGCACTATGTTCTTTCTTAAACTCGCGCAGAAGCGGTAAAGACGCCCGCGGAAATTGAATCGGGAGGCCTTCGTTATAGGATTTCAGGAACTCTGAAAGCGAGATTAATTTCTCGCTATTCAGTCGGTCCACATCAGGAAGTTTCATTATTATTGATAATACCACGAACTTCTCACTAAATCAATCTTGCGAGAATACTAGTAAAAAAGGCCGTCGATTACGACGGCCTCTCAGTTTGTCTTGGTCATCTTCTGATTCCTTCTTTCTGATGTTCGAACGAAAGACACGCTACTCGCGGATCACATTCAAAAAATTTCTTGAGACAATTTACAGGGCTTTTATGGAATGGTCTTGGCATTCCATCAACCTCCTCTTCCACGAGGAGGTGATTTTTATCTGTGATAATCTCTTGACCGCACCAGAAGCAGATAAGCATAGACCCCTCCTTTGCTATATGGAACCATGTAAGAACATCCTCTCTGTCTCCAGTAGGTAATATACCACACACAATTTGTTTAATATAAAAACCGCCCTATTTCGGGGCGGGGCGGTCATTGCCTAACTCGGAGATGGCCTCTTTAATTTTTTGTTCCATAGAGTCAGCGTATGTCGTCCATGGCTCTCCATATTCATTAAGTGCAGGAATGAGAAGCGGAAGATGATATCGTTGTGTTTCTTCAATTTGCCTCGCCAATTTCTCTTCGGAACACCCGCGCAATGTGCGAAGATTATGTAGCCGATCGCACAACTTTGCGAGGGTTACCCTTGGTCCGCGGTCAATAATCCTCGCGAGATATTCTTCAACGGTTTCCTTTCCTTTTGGCAGTTTCGTGAGCGCCACAATATCAAGTGCGATCTCTTTGCTGAAATTTAAGCTTATTCGGTAGGGAGAGAGCAGGTATGTATCTTCCTCGATGTCATGCAAGAGGATAATAATTATTGTGTGAGGATCTCTGCCTCCCAGTTCATACATATATATCCATGCAGCGAATTTCGGGTGGTCAAATGCTCGACTGCCGTCTTCGCGCGTTTGCTTAGCGAGACCAGACTTTGCCTGGAGATACGCGAACTTGACACTCTCGAATTCGGTCGGATTAAGCACCACCTGGAGCGGTGCAAAAAACAGTTCGTACCCTGGTGGGCGTTTTTGTTCATGCATTTCGTACCTCCTGTGTGATGGAAAAGAACAAACGAAATGTTAAGGTCTACCGATATTCAAGCATTTTGAATTGGTATTGTCAAACCGACCCAAGTTTTATTCGGGCTCTGCTGGTAAGCAGAGCTTGCCCGCGTTCGCCTCGCAGAAAACAAAACGCCCTTCCGAGGGCGATTTTGTTTTACTGTTCGGCTACATTATACGACCAAGTCCGAACCTTTTTCCAGCAACAACCCTAACTCTCTCGCGCCTCGCTGACTCGGCGCTCGCCGCGCGATTACGCGCGGTCCCGAGCCCTGCCGCTCTCTATGCTTTGTTTTTTTGGCGGGGGATGTCTTTGGAAAAGGAATGGAGCGGCAGTGGCTCGGGGAACGGCTCACTTCTTCCCGCCTAACGGCTCATATGGGAAGAAATGAGCCGTTCAGCCCAAATACCTTTAGCGGTCTCTGGTCTGTTTTCTCCGCTTTATTGTCGTCCATCTGCGAAGGCAATCCACCCCTCGGCATCCGCCTCGGGGCTGTTTCCGCTATGGCTACGAGCGCCTAGATTCGTTTGTGCCGCCTTATCCTCGCACTCCTGCTTGCTAGCAGGAGCTCGGGGCGGCTCTTGTTTGGGGAGAGAAAGGAATCCTCTCCCCAGCTCGGGCTCATCCTCGTTCCTTCGGATTCCGCCCATCGCACAACCCCTCTCCTCGTTTTCATTTTTGTGTTTATCTTGTCGCTTCCGCTTCGAGATTCATCAACTTCGTTGAGGGTCGGCGCTCGTCCTTCGCCATGGACGCTCATAGCGGAAACAGCCCCGAGGCAAATGCAAATGCTTGCCCCAAGTCCGCGCGATTACGCGCGGACTTCTCCCGCCCGTGCGCGCACGCGAGGACTCCCTTAACCAACCAAGGCGGATACATCGCTCTTTTTGAAATACTTTCTTCCCCTGTATTTCACGGCGGTCAAAAGATTGCGCTTTTCGTAACTGTGTATCTGTCCGAGAGTGAACACTTTATTCTTCACAAGATACTGCTGTTGGACGGAGGTTCTCATTTCTTGATCATCGCGATGCAGAAATTCTTTCTTCGTGACGGGACGGTCGTTAATAAAATGTTTGACTTGATTTCTTTTCATAACTGGATTCTTAGATTTTCTGATACATCACGCTTTGTCCTGTTTTGCCGACTTGCTTTATCTTTCCTTCCTTTTCAAGCGCAGAGAGATATCGTGTTGCCGTTGCATCGGAGACATGCAAAAGCTTTTCTACTTCGTCGTTGGTGATTTTGCTTTTCGTGTTTAGTGCCGTCATTATCTTGTCTCGCTTCTTGCGCTTGTGGTCTTGAATCGCTACACGAGCTTTCACTAAAACATCATGAACAGCGTGCAAAATGCCGGTTTGCGGAATGACCGGTGCTGGTGCGCTCGCCGCCGCGGACGGCGGCTCGGGAGTCGGCTTGTCCTGAGCGGCTTGCTCCGAGCTTTGTCGAGGAGAGTCGAAGGGCTCAGGTTCGGGAGGCAACGGCTCATTTCTTCCCATTTGAGCCGTTTGGGTTGGTGGTTGCGTGCCCGTCGTAGCTTCAGCGGAGTCGGGAGCCGTTTCGGCTTGCGGTGAGCTTGTCGAATCCGGGGCTGGGACCGCTTCTGTTGGCGCAGGAGCCGGTTCAGGAGCACTCGGGGTCGGTTCAGACGGAGGAGTTTCGGCAGGTGCTTCGATGGTCGGACTCGGCGACTCTGGTACGGGTTGCGGTGCGTCTAGTGCAGGTTCTTGTGGTGAGCTTGTCGAACTATCTTCTGGGGGCATATCCTTATTTTAGCGCATAAAATCGGCCTGTGGCGATTAACTCAACCCGTTGAGTTAATCGCCTATTTCAGGGTGTAAAAGACATCCGGGCCGATGACACCGTGCTGGGTTAGTTTTCCTTCTTTCTCTAACTCATCCAAATACCGCTCGGCGGTCGCGTTAGATACTCCGACAAGTTTTTCTACATTGTTGTTCTGGATTTTCTCGTGTTCCTGCACAAATTCAAGAATCTTTTTCTTGTTTTCTGCTTTCTGTTCCGCTTGTTCAGAAATTAAATCGCCCTTGCCTCGTCGCGCGAAATACATCCCGAGAGCGATTCCGGCGAGAGCGACAGTAATCAGGACGATGTAATTCATCTGGGTATTGTACTACACCAGCTTCCTGTCGGATTTTTCGTTATGGATTAAACTTTGATGACAAAAGCGCCACATCTTTTCCGATATCTCTTTTCTTCAGAGAACTCAATACTTTTGACTCCGTCTCTGGAGTCCAGTATATTTTTAATTTCTCTTTTGTCCGCGTGATGGCTGTATAGAATATATTATGTGTGATCATTTCTTCTATCTCGTCGGTGATAACAACTTTGACCGAATTGTATTCCAACCCCTGAGCCTTATGGATTGACACGGCGTAAGCAATTTGGAAAGGAACTACTGCATTTGAAGATGAGTCGTCATCTTCATCAGTACTCTTGAGTTTATTAACAAAAAAGCGGATTACTGAATTATCATTTTCAGAGTTATCCATCAACTCAAAGTCATACCCTTCTGCATCCAGTTGATTTATTGTCCTGTCAAGTTCAATGTCGAATTGTATTTTGTCATCAAAAAGTTCTATACCAACAATTTTTCCCTTTAAGTTGTTGTAAATTAACGGCGCAAATCTTTCAGACTCATTAAATAGTATAGGGTCATTAACTTTGTAAGTCTGAACACCCCATTGCTTAGGAACACTCTTATTATTTCTTTGTAAAAACCTATTGATGTTATTTATTCCGTAAAGCCCATCATAGTTTAGGCACAAGATTATTTCGTCTTCTTCCGAATGATCAAAAATTGACTCGTTCAGGGTGATCGAATAATCGTTTTTTGTGATGTGTTCCAAGATATTCTCAGCAATATTTCTGACCTTGTCCCACAAATCAAGCAACTTGGGGTTGTGGCTACGATAGGGTTTAGTCAATTCAGATACAGAAGTTGCCGGGACAAAGTCTCTCGCCATACTGAACCAATTTCCAAAGCGTATTGATTCTATCTGAAAAACATCGCCAACCAAGACTAGCAACTTAAAAGATGCCTTCTTCAACACCTTAAGCATATCCGAATTACCAACCGTACTACATTCATCAATAATTAGTAGGTCAAATTCTGTATCGTTGTTCCTGTCAGATAAAAACTTGGCTATTGTCTTGAAGGTTGAATTTGCGGCACTAACCCGCCTTTTTAGGTTATCAATCGCCGGATTAGTATTGGTGAGATAGAGCTTGCTTCGATCATTAAAAAAATTAGAAACATGATTTATCAGTGTTGATTTTCCTGTTCCAGCAGAGCCATATATTAAAGCTACTTCTGAATCTTCGAACATCTGTCTCAATTTTGCTCTTTTCTCATCGGAGTCAATCTGATACGCAGATGACTGTAGCCATGAATCAACGGAGGATGAATAGTTTTTGATGCCTGTTGAAGACAACTCTTTTAGTTTCTCGATAATGTGAAAAGTGTCTTCTTCATACCCATTAATATAGAGATGGTCCTTGTAGTTCTCAAGTTTGCGATGACCGTGCTTTATGTACAGCTTCGCATTATATGATTGCATTAGAGCATCTATATTCTGAAAACCAACGATATCTTTTTGAGGCGTGTACAGTTGTCCTCTTATTTCAGTATTGTTTTTAATATGCCTCGCGAATAGTTCATACTCTCGGTTTGTTGAATCTATGCAGTCAAATAAGTCAGAAAGTCTCGGATTATGATTTATCAAAGAAGTGGTGAACGGCATTTGATCAAACGGAATGCATCCATATTTAAGATTCAAATTTGACAGTCTCTCACAAGCTTCAAACCAATACTGTTGTTTGATAATTTTGTTATTAAGTCTGTAGAGTAGGTATCTCAGCACATTGCTGCCGGGAGCACCGTTTTTTATAAGTTCACGACTTTTATCTAAGACATCAAGGATATGGGTCGTTTCCGCTTTCTGAGTTATTACTTTTTTAATTTTTTGATAGTAGTCATCGGAGAAATCAATAACTTCAACCAAATTCAGGCCAGTTCTTTTTAAAAGTGACATGAGCTCACGATACTCAATCGTCCTTCCTTGTTTCGTATGTTTGCCAAAGATATCGGCATAATGATTAAGTTCGCAGGGGCGAATAGATATGTCCCAATCATCAATAATTTGGATGGGCATTGTTTTGCCTAAGACCTCTATCTCATCATTACTCACAGTAAGTTTAACGGCATAGTTGGGAGATATATCCAACTTTGTGAAAGCGATGATTCTATCGAACTTACTTGCTCCGTCATTAGCGGTTGTAAATGTTACTTCGTAATACACTTCGTACTCAACAAAAAATGGTTTTATTTTTTGAATATAGTACCGATCATCATATGTACTTTGCGACCTTGCTGATTCCGGCAGAATAATTTTCCCAGCTATTTTTTCGTAATATTCCTTCAGCGCAGGATCAATTTTAATTGGAAATTCATTAATATTTTCTAAAACATCCAATTTATAAGTCTTCTTAAGAAATGACCTTATTTTGAGCAAATATTCATAGTACTTCAACATCAATCTCTCTGAATTCTCCTCATCAAGGGTATAGTGAGAAGTTGTGATTTGTAAAAAATTGTGGAACTTAGTTAGAAACTTCAAATTACCTCTCGAACTTACATAGACATTGGCCAGCGTTATATTGTCGTAGGTGATTTCGATTTCTCGCCCGTTGCTATATGCTTTTAATGAAATGTGCTCAACGAAATTTCTAAGTTGCGATAGGATATTCTGCGATAACAGACCTCTTTCGGAGTCATCAAATTTGCCAATGTTAGCGCAAATTACTTTATCGATTTTCAGTATATCGTCGTCAATCTTACTCATATTTCTGCGATTTCGTGCCACTCAAAATCCGCATGTAATCCATTAGCGATTTCCTTTTGCTCGATTGTGTGTCTTACAGAGCATCTGACAATTTTTGGCTGAAGTCGTTCCACCCTTGCTCCACGCCGCTACATGGTCAGCGTCCATTTCAGCAAAACTCCAAATCTTGCTCTTGTTTGCATCATGACCAACAGCACACAAAGGACAATTTGACTCCTCTTTTTTCTTTGCTTTGTCGATTTGTGATTCGTAAGTAGATCTCTTAATCGCTTCATCAAAAACTCGAACCTCGAGCAATTTTGTATCACTGGAACCACCGAGAATATACTCAAAAATACCTTTGCGGTTTTTAATATACGGGTCACCGTAGAGCTTTCGTACCTCTTTCGACACTTTCGCGGATTCATAAGCTTTCTTGTGATACTCCTCGTAAAGTCGCCCCCACTCAAGACCGCGCATTTCGCTTTCTATGTCGGTAAATATGCCGGACACCCAGTCAATGACACTGTTGAAATATTTTTTTAATTCAGTAATGTTTTTGTCTTTGCGGTGGCGACTCATATAATCGCCAATATTGCCATTACTAACCCAATCTAGTGCTCGTTCCATAAAATCCTGCCGGTTGGCACTACCAGAAATATACACACTCCATTTTTGGATATTGGAATTTTGGCTATTGCTAAACTCCTCTTTTCCAAGTGTGACAAATGGTCCAGAATAAACCGCGTTCAACAATTCTTGATCACTTAGCGGCACTCCAGCGATATTAATTGTCTTGAACCACTCTTTTATTTGGCTTTCAGTACCTTCGCATTCATAAATAAGTAGTTTAGTTTCCAAAATCTTGGCTTTCTTGTCTTTTGCCATGCCACCAAAATATTGTTCCATGCCGTTCTCGTCCTTGATGGCAAACTTGTCAGTCACAAAACGTCCAACACTGGTGATGCGCTGTTGCCCATCCAAAACCTCCAGATTGTTTTCAGAAACCTTATTAAAATAGATCAATCCTATTGGGTAATCTTTGAGTAGTGATCCAATAACGGCAATCTCTCTTTTCCCGCCGTCGGAAGCATAGATATAGTTGCGTTGATATTCCGGCTGAATAGTAAGCTTGCCAGACAAACCGTACAGCCCTTTGCCTTCAAGTTCGTTATAGACGAATCCTTCGCAAATATCTTTAACAGTGATGGTTGTTTTTAAAATTGTTTTCATATTATTTTTTCTTATGCTTGATAAGCACTCTTTGATAAACTTTTTCCAATAAACCATCCCGAATAACCACTCCGCTTGCGTTTAAGTCATAAGTTCCTTTCTTTCCGAATTTATCTAAATACGCCTGTTTACATTCTGCGGATGTGTACACTTTTGTTTTTTGTCTATATAAATCCACATTTTCGCACATTCCAACAATCTTAAACTGCTCAGGGTTATATTTATCAAGAATACTCACCGGCACTCCCATTATGCCGCTGAAATCGCTCGGGATATTCTTCACCAACGACACTTCTATAGCGTCATAATTGTCATACTTTTCAAACGGTTTTTTCATTACAAACTTGATCACCTCCGCCTTGGTCATGAGCGGTAGTGGTTGGTGACGGCGCCCATGGTCAAGATTGGTGAACCAGCGAACACCTTGTACTCTGGTGATATAAACTTTCTTACCGCTTTCATTTGTTTTTATTTCACGAACTTGCTCCAAATTGGCAATCTTTTCGGGTATTTCAAAAAACATCGCACCAGCATTGACTTTGTAATTATTGCCTAACCAAATTTTATTCTCTTTAAGTAACGGAAAAATTTCTTTGTAGGTGATCGCGTTCAGGTTGCCGATGATCAAAAACTTTTGATCATACTTCACAAGTTGTTTTATATACTCGCGAAACAGACTAAACGGCGGATTAGTTACCACAATGTCGGATTGTTTCAGTAGATCTATAGATTCCTCGCTACGAAAATCACCATCGCCTTCGAGCGGCGTCCATTCGTTATTCTTGTTTGCCTTTAACTGCTTGGCGACATCCTTCAAGTTGAATTCGCCATCGCCATCTATATCTTTCACTTCGTTGATAATAAATTTGTTGGCGGTTACCTTCGAACGGCCTTTTGACTTTGTGAGCGTTTTATCATCGCCAAATAACCCCAGTTGCGTGTTGGCTACAGGCGATGGTTTGTAGCTCGTTGTAATGAGTTGTTTCAAGCCAAGCTTGTTGAAATTGAGCACAAAATAGCGAAAGAAATTGCTCTCGAACGGGTCGTCGCAGTTGCAATAAACCACCCTGCCTCGGAATACATCGGGGTTCAATTCCAAATACGCTTCAATCTCTTTTTGGATATCGCTGTACTGGGTATAAAACTCGTCATTTTTAACCTTTTTTGCGTTACCGAGATTGATGTTTGCCATGCATTCATATAATGCCACATTTCTCCATTTTTTGGAACCCAAACCCTCGTTCTGGGCCATTAACTCAACGCGTTGAGTTATTCGCCAAAATCGACCCTCGCCCTGCCGCTCCATTCCTTTTCTAAAGACATCCCCCGCCAAAAAAACAAAGCATGGAGAGCGGCAGTGACGAGGGGCCCGCGAGTCCGCGAGCGGGCGAGCGCCGAGTCAGCGAGGCGCGAGAGAGTTAGGGTTGTTGCTGGAAAAAGGTTCGGACTTGGTCGTATAATGTAGCCCGAATAAAACTTGGGTCAGATTCTGAAAAATTTTCCCGCGCGGCGCAGAGCGCCGCGTATGGTGGAGAAGGGATTTCTCTGACTTGCAATGCAGGTTCAAAATTCAGAAGCCGAAGAGTTTTTGGAGGGCGGA
>MFMU01000014.1:0-6115 GCA_001781915.1 Candidatus Kaiserbacteria bacterium RIFOXYD1_FULL_47_14
ACCGCGCGCCTTCTCTTCAGGTGCGCTGTCAATCTTATCAACGCTCTCAATGCGAGCGCTGTAGCCCTCTCCGGTCAACATCGAGAGGATGTGGAGGATACCTGCGGTAAGCGTCGTCTTGCCATGGTCCACATGACCGATGGTTCCCACATTCATGTGTGGCTTGCTGCGATTAAATTCTGCCATAATCGGATAAATTAGTTATTAATTCACGAATTAACTCGACGCCTGCCTATCGGCAGGTAGACGAGTCGAATCTCCTCGGCTCGCTAACTAAAATCCCGCCATCGGCGGAGCAGACAAGCCAAAGAGCGACGCCAAGATGCGTTACTTATGAATGTAACCGACACTGCCCAAAAGCGCAAGCGAGATATGGAAAAGCCCGCTGAACATCCAGCGGGCTTCGACCTTGATAACACAGACTCCGACCATGATTACTGTTTTTGTTTGCTCCACACTTTTCGTAAAACAAGATTAAGGAGCCAAAACAAGAATAACACTGTACACACAATCACAGCGCCGAACAGCATAACCACCGAAGATACTGCGTAGTTATGACTGTTTAATGATGTATTGATCATGTACGCGAACGCGGGCCAAAGGACGCCCACCATTCCAATGGTGAGTATCCCTGTGAAAACTACTGTGAGCGTCCAGAGAAACTGATCCCGTGTACCATGGATAAACTGAATCCATATCGCTTTCATAATTGCCTCCAATCTGTTTTGTGGAATTCTGACAAAAAACATTCTCGCTTAATCTGAATATATCGTATCGCACAATTACAGTTTCGTCAAGGCAAAATTACAAGGTTTAACCTTGTGCATACTCAGTATGCACATCAAATCACTTTACCTTATCGTGAACTATAGACGATTTTAAGGTAAAGTGCCGACTATCCATAACTTCCTGCTATAGCAGTATTTAGTGGATACTAACTGATGGACACCGAATGTGAACAGAAAAGCCGCCGATAGTATCATCGGCGGCCGAATTCTTATGCTTCCATAATGCGGGCTAAGTCAGGGAAACCTTCAACCCTTTAGACAATCGGAGCAGGAGCCGCAGATGACCCCCGAACGGATCGCTGACTGCTTCCTTCGCGATGCGGTCGAGAACGGCGTTTACCGGCATTTCCCCGCATATAGTCCAAGTGATTCAGGACAATAGACGACAAAGCCGATAATTTCCCCAAGGGCTGATCCGTTATCGACGAGTATCTCGAACTGCGGCGTAATGTGTTTCGTAGTATACGAACAATCTTTCGTGACTACGACGACACTGTTGAGGCCGGGGATAAACTGCGCGCAGGGTTTGAATTTTCCAACTGGTCCGAGCTGTCGCAATAATTCGGGGTTGGGGAGTTTCTCATCAGGCATTTGAGTTTTCCTTTCGGTTTTGAAAGAGCCGGCTGCCAAATTGGGAGCCTCCAATTTTTTAGTATAACAGAAAACCGCCACGGTTGAGAAGCTGTGGTGACTTTCTGTCTGATTTAAACTTATTTAAACTACATAGGTCAGACCTATGTATATACAGTTATCCATAACTTCCTGCTATAGCAGTATTTTATGGATACTTATTTCCTACTTGCGATGATGTCGTCCGCGATATTCTTCGGGACGGTGTCGTAATGGTCGAATTCCATCGTCATATTGCCGCGGCCTTCAGTCATCGAGCGTAGGATAGTGGTGTAGCCGAACATTTCGGAAAGCGGGACTTTCGCGTGCACGGCTTTATTCATACCGCGCTCTTCCATACCTTCTATTTGCCCGCGCTTCCCCGATAGATTGCCGGTGATGTCGCCCATAAACTGCTCGGGCACGATAACTTCCACGCGCATAATCGGTTCGAGAATAACTGGCTTCGCCTTTTGTGCTGCCTCTTTAAACGCCATTGACGCCGCAATCTTGAAGGCGATTTCCGAGGAGTCGACATCATGGTACGAGCCGTCGTATAGGTCGATAGAAATATCGACCATCGGGAAACCGGCGAGGAATCCGCGCGACATCGCTTCTCGCAAACCCTTCTCCACTGCGGGGATGTATTCCTGCGGAACAACGCCTCCCTTGATGTTGTTGATGAATTCGAAATGATCTTCGCGCGTGATGTTCTTTGATATTTTCTTCTCCAGATCCACTGGCTCCATTTTTTTCATGCGGATCTTCACATGACCATACTGTCCACGACCGCCGGTCTGCTTGATGTACTTGCCCTCGGCCTCCGAAGAACCGAGAATGGTCTCGCGATAGGCCACCTGCGGTTTGCCCACATCCGCAACAACATTAAATTCGCGCTTCATTCGCTCGACGAGAATCTCAAGGTGGAGCTCGCCCATACCTGAAATGATGGTCTCGCCGGTCTCATCATCAGTCGCGACACGGAAGGTTGGATCTTCGTCAGAAAGTTTGCGAAGGGCGATGCCCATTTTCTCTTGGTCTGCCTTCGTTTTCGGCTCGATGCGGAGCGATACCACCGGCTCAGGAAACTTAATCTGTTCGAGTACGATTGGATTCGCTTCATCACAGAGCGTGTGAGAGGTCTTTGTGTCTTTCAGACCGACGGCTGCGGCAATTTCTCCTGCAAAAACCTTCTCGACTTCTTCGCGCTTGTCGGCCTGGAGACGCACAATTCGGCCGATGCGTTCCTTCGTTCCTGTTGTTGAATTATAGACATACGAACCCGACGAGAGTGTGCCTGAATACACACGGAAGAAAGTGAGTGCACCGACGAACGGGTCGGTTTGAAGTTTAAATGCAATTGCGCAAAACGGTTCATCATCTGATGCATGTCGCTCAATCGAATCTCCGGTCTTCGGATTTATTCCGGTCGCAGGAGGAAGTTCGAGAGGCGATGGCAGATAATCGACAACCGCGTCAAGCACCAGCTGGACGCCTTTATTCTTGAGCGCACTTCCACAGTACACAGGGAAAATCTGATTCGCGACGACTGCTTTGTGGAGAATCGCTTTCAATTCTTCAAGAGATGGCTCTTTACCTTCGAGATACGCGTTCATCGCCACATCATCTTGTTCGACAATACGCTCGATAAGTTCGGCGCGATATTTCTTCGCGTTCTCGAGAAGTTCCGCAGGAACTTCGCCTTCGACAACTTCTTCGCCCATCTTCCCTGAAAAGGTAAAGGCCTTCATCGTGAGAAGATCGACTGCACCTTCATGCTCCGCTTCTTCGCCGATAGGAATCTGCATACGAATCGCCCTAGGCGAGAGTCGGTCGAGAATGCTGGCGTACGACCGTTCGAACGATGCGCCGGCGCGGTCGAGTTTATTTATGAAACAAATGCGCGGAACTTGTACTTCGTCGGCATACCGCCAGTTCGTCTCGGACTGCGGCTCAACGCCTGCTACTCCATCGAAAACAACAATAGCGCCGTCGAGTACGCGCATCGAACGCTTCACTTCTGCGGTGAAGTCGATATGTCCGGGGGTGTCGATGATATTAAAACGGGATTTCTTCGTGATGTCCTTCTTGTCGGCTTCGCTCGTTCTCGTCCAGAAACAGGTGATAGCGGCTGAGGTAATGGTGATACCGCGCTCACGCTCCTGTTCCATCCAATCGGTGGTCGTCTCGCCTTCGTGCACTTCGCCGATTTTATGCTGACTCCCCGTATAGAAAAGAATGCGCTCGGAGACAGTCGTCTTCCCAGCATCGATGTGAGCGATGATGCCGAAGTTTCGCACTTTTTCCAATGGGTAATCGCGGTTCATAAAATGAATTAAATAATAATAAAACAATCCCTCGACGCAACCCTTCGACTACGCTCAGGGTAATTTGCTTCGCAAATTACCACGCGAAGTGAGCGAAGGCCTTGTTGGCCTCGGCCATACGATGCATCTCGTCCTTCTTCTTAATCGCATCGCCTTCGTTCTTCGCAGCAAGAAGGAGCTCGGTCGCGAGCTTCTCCGCCATCGGTTTCCCCTTCTTCGAGCGGGCGGCGTTGATAATCCAACGGAACGAGAGCGCGAGGCGGCGATTCTGGGGGACTTCGCGCGGCACTTGATAGTTCGCACCGCCGACACGGCGCGAGCGCACCTCCATCAGCGGAGAGACATTACGCAAAGCCGTCTCGAATGTCTCGAGCGGATCGGCTTCGCCTTCTTTAATCTTGGCGAGGGCGTCGTAGACAATCGAGCGCGCCGTATCTTTCTTACCATTCCACATCACCGCATTAATAAACCGAGAAAGCGTTTCGGAACCATAGGTAAGGTCCGGCCGCCAAGTTCGTTTGTGTTTCAGAGGTCGTCTCATAGAAAAAATTTAAATATTTAAAAAAAATATAAACATTACGCCTTCGGCTTTTTGGCACCGTATCGAGAACGACCGCGGCGGCGCTTCTCTACTCCGCTCGCATCGAGCTTACCGCGCACAATAGTGTATTGCACGCCGATATCCTTCACGCGGCCGCCGCGGAGCAAGACGACGGAGTGTTCCTGCAAGTTGTGTCCCATACCCGGAATATAGGCCGTAACCTCCATACCGTTCGTCAGACGAACGCGAGCAATCTTACGAATAGCGGAGTTCGGCTTTCTTGGGGTCTTGGTGGTCACCTTGGTGCAGACACCTCGCTTGAAAGGAGAAGGATAGTAGGTTGGGCGGTTCTTAAGAGCATTAAAACCGCGGGCCAGCGCAAGCACGCTCGTCTTAGACGATCTATCCTTGCGGCCTCTCTTCGAGAGCTGGTTGATGGTGGGCATTTAGAAAAAGAAGACCCGAACGGGTCAGAGACAATATAAAGGAATACTGAGATAAACGCAACTACCGTGAGATCTTCGTCTTGGTCGCTTTTGCCAATTCATCGATTTGGATGCCGTACCGACGAAGCGTAACGGCTCCCATCTTGTTCTCTTGTTGAAGGTCAGCGATATTCCCCGCATTACCGTCAGCAATGGCTATCAGTTTATCGATTTTCTCCTCGGTACGAATGTTAGATGCCTCAATTGAATCGAGACGCGAGTCAAGATTAAATTTCTCAAAATGTATCGTCCCTATCTTTCCTCGCAGGAGATCTACACTATCGCGAACGGGCTTAAGTTCTTTTATGAACTTTTCTTCAATCCATTTCTTGTCGGTAGAAGTTAACATAAACGATAGTATAACATTTGCGCCAACCAGTTATCCCCTTTTATTTTTACATGATATCCATTAAATACTGCTATAGCAGAAATAGTGGATACTACCTCTAAATGAAAAGAAAAACACCCAATGAACTTTCGTTCATCGGGTGCTGTTTTGTGCGATTCATTTACCTGTTTCACTTTCGCAGAAGCCAAATTATCGGGCGAAGTATGGCGCGCGTTATAGAGCGAAGAACGCGACTCTGCTCGATGATTTCCGCAATCGGAGGGCTTAGGCGATAGTACGATGCAATGAATGCCTGCCCCATACGATAGCGAGCAAGCTGCTCGTCTCTAAACCGCCTCAGCAAGTTAATCTCTTCCGCAAGCGGAGTTCCGTAAGCGGCCGTGGCGATGAAGCATCCAGAACTATTCTCTGTTTTCCACATCGGCTGTGCTTCTTTTTTTTGCCTTTGCTCCTCTGCCCGTTTTTGTTGACCTTTCTCAATCTCCTTTTTAGTGGCCTCGATATATTCAATCGGCGACCTTCGTCTGCATCCAGACCCGTCATTTACAACACCAGTTAAGTGTCCAGACCATTCGCCCTTGTTGTTAAACCCATTCATTCCCCATTCTTTTCCATATACATAATGATAATCAAAACCGCAGTACGGACATCGTCGTGCCTCAGTACTAATAGGTCTACTACATTCGTAACATTTTGCTAACATCGCACACCTCCCTATTTTTATATGTGAATTTCAATTTAGGGCATCTGGATGAGAGTATACACGACTTTTAGGGCGTGTCAATGGGCTCGCGATAGGGGTCGTCGACATAGGATTTGGTTATGGGAGGAGTGGGAGGAATAGGTTTTACTGGCGCAGGTGGAATTTGAGGTTCAACCTTGGGAATTACGGGTGAAGGTTGAACCTCGTGGGCAATAGGAGAAAATCGAACTCCAGGAGGAATGATACCGGAAGAACTTGCTACTTGCACCTTACTGCTTACCTCTATATGGGGTTCTTCATGATCTTCGAGCAA
>MFMU01000014.1:6131-36446 GCA_001781915.1 Candidatus Kaiserbacteria bacterium RIFOXYD1_FULL_47_14
GCTGTGAGGGAGGTCTGACCTCCCTCATGAAGGACTTGTTTAAGTGCAAATGCTAAACCGCTCGGACTGGATGGTGGTGTCGGCGGCCCCCCTTCGCTAAAAGCTACGGCGGGGCGAGGGGGAATTTTATTTTCTAAATGGAAATGTTGTGGGGTCGGGATCGGTGGCGCAGGGGGCGTATATCTCGGTACTGACGCATTTACCTGCTGGGTGCGCTGTGGCAACTGCGGATTCGCGGGAGTCGGACTCCTGAAAGCTGTCTCGCTTGGCATCGGCATCGCCGGCCTCATTGGTTCTGCCGACTTTATCGGCTGTGTATTCCCTGCCCCGCTCCGCATCTGCTCGCGTAGAGGAACGAAAATCTTTTGGTTGATTTCCGTCATGATCTGCTTTACATCTGCATCTGAAACTCCAGATGCGACCAATTCTTTCAAAAACTCATCAGGCCCAATAAGTCCCAGAAGCATATTGCGATTCAGCTCGGCAAGTTTTCCAATTTGATCAATGTGAAGTTTTTTACTTTTCCCAATAACGGCAATTTCAAGCGCTGTATTAATGTTGCTAATCCGTTCTTGAATCAGCGGCGGCGCTTGATTTATGAATTGTATAAGGTCTTGATTTGAGTAATTTTTCATAGAAAATTATGTTATACGCAAATCACTTTTCACTGTAGGATCTGTTAAGAGGTACGCCATAAACTCTGATTGATAAGGATGTCCTGGAGTAGTTGCAATATTTGTAACATAATCACCAAGTTCTTTACGATCCGTTGCCGATAGGTTCCCTTTGCGAACAATATCAATAAGAGTAATTGCATCCAACTGAAGGGCATCCAATACGCCAGGTTTCTTAAGACCCTCGACTGGCAATTTATTGATTTGGTCTTTATTCCATTTGAGTGTTTTAATCGCTGCAGCAATATTTGCATCCGAATTAGTTGCCGACGGTACAAAACGACTCTTCCGACGCTCATCAAGAGCGGTCTTTTCTGTTTTATTTAAGACGCCTTCCTTGCCTACAGATTCATACTGATCATTGGTCATATTATCGCGAACAAAATCATTCGAAAGAAGATTGTTGTTTAGATGAGGCAGTTCTTTCATGCTTACTTTTGCAAGTTCTTTGCGAGCGTCTTCCTTTTTAGTTTTGGCATCATCTTTTTGAGCTTGAGTTGCGCCTGTCTGTCCAGCAATCGCTTCAGCATCGGTCGCATCCTTTATCTTTTGATTCAGTTCTTTAAAGCGAGTTTCTTTCATAGTACCTTTCTGTGTCTCACTCAATTTATCGCTCTTCATCAGTGATTCAAATTGTTGCGGCGAGAGATTGGTCACCAGTGAGTCCACTCCCTTCTTGATGCCGTCGAGTTCTTCAATCTGTGCTGTCGACATCTTCGAGAGAGTGCTGACAATGACTTTCTCTGCCTTTTCAGCTTCATCTTCATGCGGCTTATACAATGTATCGTATGTTGGTTGGTCAATTCTCCCTGCAGCAAGATCTTCTTTTCCTTTTTTGATAATGCTATTTTCAGCTTCAATAGTATCTTGTGCCTCTTTAAACTCTTTCTTATGAACGGCCTTCTGATATTCTTCTTCTGCCTTCTTTTTAGATTCTTTGCGCGCTGTTTGATCTGCAGTGAAACCGGTGGTCCTCGCAGTGCCCAAACTAAGACCGGCTACAGCTCCCGCCTTGCCCAGTCCTGTATTGCGAACATCGAAGGTTGCACCCGCAACCTTTTTCTCAAGTGTGCCTGCAATACCTCTGCCGACAAATGTTTTACCAAACGCAGTACCGCGCAGTCCCTTCGCGGCATAATTTCCAGCTCTGCCGACTGTATGACGGCCAATAAATCCAGGTATTCTTGCAGCGATGGTTGCACCAGAAAGTTTGCTTCCCCACTTTGTCGCTGCGCTCGCGCCGAAGGCGCCTAACTTTTTTGCAAAAATAGTGACGGCTAGGAGGAGCCCGATAGCGACGAGGAACGAAAGTATCATACTCGCGAAGCCCGCTAGACCGCTACTGCTACCAGTTATCCATCCGGTCCAATCGGGATTCGCGTTGAACCCAGTGAGGAAATGCGCATCGGTAATAATCGCGAGCGCGATATAGAGCAAGAGAAATAAGACCGGCGCGGTGATGGTCTGCTTAATAAGCTCGTCCTTCCACATTTTCGCTACGCCGGCGAGCTGAGGTATCGCATACCCGGCGAAACCGATAGGCGCGGCGATAATAAGAAGAACCAGTATGACAAAACGAGCAACGAGTATGAAGGAGAGCGAGAACATCACGAATGCGGTAACGATGAAGAGAATGATGCCCATAAAGCCGATAATCCAAGAGTTCCCCGCTTTAAATACCTCGGGCTTAACGGCGCCATTGCCATAAATGGTTTGGAGTCCTAATTGCCCCATAATTTTATTCGAAATGCCTTCGTTATTAATTTCACTCGTACCAAAACTCTTCGCACTCGCCGCCTGGCCGCCATTGATTTGCGTATAAAACTGGGTTGCGAAGAGATTGCCGGTGTCGATCACCGCTTCAGTGATGAAGAGTGAGAAATTGAGGAAGATGGCTGCGATGAGCAATTTCGGGAGCAACTTGGTCCAGCCGCCATACCAGTCCACATCGAGAATGACGGTGATGCCAATGGCGAGAAAGCCGAAGATGAATGCGATGTTGCCGAGGTCGCGCAGGATGCGCCATGCGACGCCGACAGCAGTGAGATTCTTCACATAGTCCCCCATCGTAACGACGGTGTAGTACACCGCATTATCCAGCGTAATCGCGGCGACGCCGACGAGCCACGCGAAGAGCGTCATAATTGCGGTCATAACGGGGCCGAATGTTTCAAGACCTGGCGGAGGTGCGGGCAGTGTCGCCGTATTATTTTGTCCGGTAACCGTGTCAGCAACGCTCGCACCGGCTGTCGAAGCATCTGTTGAGTTTCTCTCTCGATCGGCCGGTGCAGCGGCACATACGCCATTTTCACCACATACATCGCTGATGCAATCGCCATCTGCCTCACACAAACCTCCATTCTCAACAGAGCTCTGAGCATGCGCGGCGGGCGCAACGCCCGCCGCGCCTACCAAGAGCGCGAGCGCAACAAATGAGATGGTTAAAAAGCGGGACATATTTATTTAAGACCATTCCATTCCGACATCGTACTTTCCATATGTAAAGTGTTGCATGCTGCTTGTTTATTTTTGATATAGTCAGCATTCGCGCCGAAAAGAACCATCTTGTCTACAAGAGAGGGGGTTGGTAGAGAAGAGTCGTCACTGAGGGAAAGAGGATTGTCCGGATTTGCCTGCGCATTAAGTGGCGGGTTACGATATAAGGAATCTTGTTGTGCATTGTCAACATCTTGAGTCGTCGGAGACATTTTCTGAAGCGTCAGAACATCTGCCTTATATGCATCCGTACCTTCATAGTTCAATCTAGCCCCAATGTCTGCCACCATTGTCGACGCGGCGGCGATAGTCGCAGTAGCTGCATCTGCCTGATCGAGCACTGGCAAAATTTCATTCCCGATCGCCGTTACTGCAAGATCTGCCATTTTAGTACTAAATTTTATGAAAAGCATCACATTATTGTATGTGTATTTGTTAGTTTCTACACGCTTCGTATTAATGGTCTGTATATTAGACTCTTCCAATCCATCATTGTTACCCAGTCCTACCACTACTCTAGTTTGCATTTTTGCTTTTTCGACTAGACACTGGTTCTGAAGTGCTGTAACTTTCGTGTTGGCTGAAGTCGCTGCTGTACGAATGATATTCCACGCCGATGTATATTGTTTGATTCGGTTATTGGCATCAACGAGAGCGTCCGTGACAAAAGCGAATTGTGCGTCACAGGTGGACTTGAGCGCCTTAGCATTCTTATTGATGAGATTCATCTTGGCAGTAATGGAATCTCCAGAGATGGCCAAGGAACCATACGGATCCGCCGTCGCTGATGCTGACGCAGCTGCTTGTTGTTGTGCTAACATTTGTTGTACTACTGATACAAAAAATGTCGGTACTGGCACTGTTAATGACTTCGCATTTTGTTGTGCCTCAGCAACATCTTGGTCTGTTGGTGGCATTGTCTGAAGCGTTTGCATATCGGCGTTATATTCTTGAGTATATGTCGCTAGTTTCTGCACAAGAGCGGCACCCGTTTCGGTATTCTTAAACGCCTGTAACTCATCTGCTTTCGGATACGCCGCCAGTACCCCATTTGCCTTATCAATTGCGTCTTTAAGGGCTTTGACTTTGGCTACCATCACTTTCGCATCGGCGATATTTTTTGAGGCCTGTGCAGCTTGATCAATCACTGGCAAAATTTCATTCTTTAATGTGGTACTCGCTGTCTCCGATTGTGCAATGAGTTTAATAGGGACGGGACCTCCTGAAAAGATTCCTGTCATACCATTTGATTCAACTGTTTTTGGTTTTTGCGCAATTATTCCTTGAGCATCACAGTAGGTCGAAAGGGCCATAACACTCGTTTTTGCTGTATTCGCTGCAGAGCGAATAGCGTTCCACGCCGTTTCGTATTGCGCGACTCGCGTCGACATATCGACATTGCTTATAAGCGTTTTCGCAATACCAGAAGATAAGTCGGATTCTGAAACGCCCAAGTAATTTGAATTTGAAAATGCGGCAAGTCGAGAAACACTATTGACTGAAGATGGCTTTCCGCTTCCGAGAATGCCTCCGGCACTACCTGCACCACCGCCGAGGATAAATTGTGCGAAGTTCGCAACATCCGCCACTGTTGTAACATCTTCCAGTATGCCGTTTATTTCTTCCCCCATTTGACCCATCTGGGCAAGTTTGTCTTGGGTACCGCCAAGCGCCTTTTTAAGAGAATCCCCAATGACCGAACCCGGCGTCCTAATAGTGCCAGCTGTGCCGTCTGCATTCGTGCAGGGATCTCCAGAACTCGCAGCAACGCTTGATGTATATTTGTTAGTACACTTGCCGCTGCCGGTATTACTGCACGCCTTATTAGAATTAGCAGAACATGTAAGACCTTTGCTACATTCGTTATTGTTAGTACACGACTTCCCTATCTCAACATTACCGCTCATACATACGCCGCTCTGACAATCAGCACCCATTGTACAAGGGTAGTCAGCGTTGCCTGCATTATCTGAAGCTGGAAGGGATACATAGGCATTTGGATCACTACCGCCGCACCATGACATAAAGCCCTGTCCCGAAACAAGTTCGTTCATGCGCGTGACCTGTTTATCCACAACCGAGGAACTCATTCTATTAAGAGAGTTTTGGTAGAGCAAGTAAGGATTATTCGGCTCTTGCGTTGTGAGCGCGAACCATGCCGCCGCTCCGCCATGTGACCAGTTACCGTCGAGGAATGGACCTATATCCTTTGGAAGCGTATTCCTATTGGAGGAGAAGAACCCCGCTCGGCTCGTATTCCTCAAATAATTATCGCGAAGCGCATTCGTAACGGATGAAGCGAATGGCGAGGTCGAGTTATCCATAAATTGGGCAAAAAACGAGAGCGCCTGCGTATCGCCCACCATCTGCATAGAGGTCTGATAGTCCGTGACGAACTGCGACCTGCCGGTGCCGTTCGAAATGCCATTGACGAATTTGATAGTGCTTGCCGTTATGGACTTCATCAATCGTCCAGACAGGGCGTATGCAAGCGGTTGGAGTACATAGGAATTGACCCACATCGCATTATCCGCAACAGCGGATGTGAAAGTATTTACCTTTATAAGAGCATTTGAGATGGCAGTAAGAGTACTCGAGAAGGAGGTTTTGACGGCGCCAGTGGTCACAACAGGATTAAATTCATAAGAAGGTTGTCCATAGAATTGAGCATATGCTTTCTGTGGTGCAACAAGAAACATAGAAGGTATCGCGACTATACTAGTGAGAAATATTGTGAGGACCGTAGTAAAAAAACTCAATTTCATGGTTTCGGAGTAATATTCGCAATAAGATTCACAAATGATGCGCCCGGCGCACCAGAAGAGAGAGAAATGCCGGCTGTTTTATAGAGAGCGCCAATGTTTGTAAACGCTGTCTCGATAGATTGAAATGCTTGCGGATATTGCTTGAGTGCGAGAATCGTCGCCAGAGGGTCATCATTCACGCGCGCGAAGTCGGTGATAATCGTGCTTAAGCGAGCCATCGCATTGATGAGCGCGAGATCATCAGTTGCGAGCACTGCGGGAACGGAGAGCACTGCGAGTCCGGCGGCGGAACCGCGGTACCCTTTCGCTATAGAGAGCATTTGCGAGATCGCCGCCGAGTCGTTGCCTTCAACCGCGTATTGTAGATAATCAATCTCGCTGGTCGTTGCGGTGTTTGTGTTCTTAAGTAGAATTGCTTCCGCGCTCATCGCAAATGCCTTAAGCGCGCTAGCACCCGAGCCGGAGATTGCGAGGTCATTCGCGGACTTAAAATCCGGTGCGGTGGCAACAGATGATGAAAGTGAGTCCAGCGCTTTCTTTGAAATGCCAGCGAGGTCGGCTTCAGAAAGGTCTGCATTGTTATTCGCCTGCTTCGCCTCGAGATAGAGAGAGAAAAAGGTCTTTGCGAAGGCGTCGGTAATAGTTCCGTCTGCAGGCGCAGTAGGGAGACCATTCTCATCAAGAGAACCAGGCGATGCGCCAACTGGCGTAGAAATGTCTGCAATTGCTTTTGGAACGATAAGACCCTTCGCGACTGCTTCGCCGTCGGTCATGCCGAGATTGTTGGAATCGGAATTGTTTGGAGAGGTGCCGTAGAGCGACTCTTCCCAATCGGGTAGGCCGTCACTATCTGAATCCTTCGTGGCAATTGCTTGAAGAAGTGCTGTCTCTGCTGACGCTTGTGCGACCGGCGGCGATTCAATACCGCGCGCAATTATATAAGCGCCGACAACGAGCACTGCCGAAAAAAGTACCGCGATATGAACACGCCATTTTTCTAGAATCCTTCCCATAGTATTACTGCAAAGTATATCAGCTACACGAGTGGAAAGGTGTAGTTATCTACACAATGCAAGCCAGTCAGAAATCGACAAATCCTCCGCACGGGCTTTTTCTGGGATATCGCCTTGCGGAAGTCCTGCATCGGCGAGATTCCTCCGCACAAATTTGCGCTTATGGGCGAATCCAGTGTGCAGTAGTTTGAAAAATAGTTCTTCTTCCTTATTTGTCGCAAAGTTCTTCCGTGAAATGTCGCGAATAGTAAGAACCGCAGAATCAACCTTGGGTACGGGCTTGAATGCTCCGCGCTTCACGGTGAATTCATATTTCGGCGTGCCGTAGGCCTTTACCGAAAGAGACAAAATACTTTGTTTACCCCGAGCGGAGTCGAGGGGCTTTTTTTCTCGTACAACAACGCGTTCCGCGACTTCCTTTTGTACTAAAAGCGTTATCGAGCTCGGCTGATTTTCTGATTCAAGAAACAGTCGGAAGATTTCTCCCGTTAAATAATACGGAATGTTCGCGACAATTTCATATTTTCCAGATGTACCATCTTTTACGCTATAGCGTGAATTAAGGTACACATCGCGGATATCGCCGTGGATGAGTTCTAACTGACCAGAAGCAATTTCGCGCGCGAAATCGCTCTGCAATTTTTCAAACAATTCATAATCAGCTTCAACGGCTATGACTTTGCCCGCGCGCTGCAGCAGCGCGCGAGTGAGCATTCCGGTCCCAGGGCCAATTTCAAGAACGACTGCATTCGGCGCAATCCTAGCAGTATCCGCAATTCTCTCCGCGATGCGCGCATGCATCAGGAAATTCTGCCCCAAACTTTTTTTAGCGCGCATATTATATAAATCGCGTTTCTATGCAACGATATCCTTCACTCCGATGTCGCACGGTACAAACATGTACTGTGTTACCGATAATTTGAAACACGACACGCCAATCTCCAACACGCAGTACTCGCGCATTGCGTAACGCATTTCTCAACGGCTTGCCGAAAGATTCTGCGTTGGTAATAAGTTTTTTTCGAATAATTCCACATATGAAATCCCACATTGCTTTATCGAGCATACGAACATCCTTCTCCAATACGAGAGGATGGTAATAGATGATGCGCGCAGGCATGTGTTCAGGACTGATGGAGTTTCTTAAACAAGGTATCTGCTTGTTTTTCAGTCAGCCAGCGAACCCCTGGGGTATCTCTTTCCCGAACGATACGAGCAAGAGTTCGTTCCTCCGCTTCGGTAAGATCAGTATCATCAAGATCATCAACAAATGCCGAAAGCATTCGTGTGGCAACCGTCGCTCGGGGTGTTTGTTCGCGTCGTGCAACCATGCGAACCTCCCGAGCAACCTTGGGAGAAAGCGTTATAAGCATACGTTCTTTGGTTGTAGCCATATATCAAAAGTGTATCACCTCATGAATCTCTCGTCCATCGGTCTCATCATAAAGCATCAGCGAATTATCTATATCCGCGAGAAATGAAGAGGGTTCTGCGAGAGAGTCGCTCCCATAAATCTTTCGGATGCGCGCAAGCGTTAAGAAAAGTCGCGTCTTAGCGCGCGTCATCGCGACATAGAAGAGCCGCCGCTCTTCTTCATCATCTCTTCCGCCAGCTGGCGGATCATCACCGCCCATCGCACTATGCGGGAAGAGTCCTTCTTCCATACCGCTCACGAAAACCGTGTCGAATTCAAGCCCTTTTGCCGCATGGACGGTCATAAGCGTCACGCCTGTTTTTTCGCCTTGATCGAGTTCATCCTGATCGCTTGCGAGCGCGGCTTCGGCGAGAAATGCAGAAATGCCTTCTTTGCCGGCGACTGTATCATGCCGCGCGGCGACCGAAGCGAGTTCCTCGATATTTTCAAATCGTTCTCTATCTTCTTCATTTCCTTCTTCCACGAGCGCACGGCGCAAACCGCTTTTTTCGATTGCCAACTTCACGAATTCAGACGGCACAAGCGTTTCTGTGGCTTGTGCGAGTTCCGCGATAACTCGCTCGAATGCTTCAACCTTTGCGATTTCTCCCGCACGAAGTTCACCACGCTTCCCTGCCACGAGCTTGCCGAGCGTTACTTTTCCGATGCCGCGCGGCGGCGAAGCCGCCGCGCGGAGCTTATCTACCTCTCTTGAAGGGTCGAGTGCGAGACGCACCCACGCAAGTGCGTCCTTTACCTCTTTTCGCGCGAAGAAATGCGTTCCGAGCAATTTATACGGCACTCCTGCCTTCAGTAATCCTTCTTCGAGCGCGCGCGATTGGAAATTAGTGCGGAAGAGTATCGCGATTTCTTCTGGTCGAGCGCCATTTTGCATCAATTCGCGTATCTTCTGCGCTATCCAACGCGCCTCATCTTCAGCATTTATCGCGAAGTGTACGACAATGGGTTCGCCCGCCGGATGCTCGGTCGTCGAATATTTTTGTTTGCGATTTTTATTCTTCTCAATGACAGCATTCGCCGCATCAACCAGATTTTTTGTCGAACGATAATTCCGTTCGAGAATAATGGTCTGCGCCGCAGGATATTTTTTTTCAAAATTCAAAATATTTTCCATCTTCGCACCGCGCCACCCGTAAATACTGTTATGCGTCACGATGCCACCTGCAATAAAGTTGTGGGTGTGTTCAATATCAAGATCGTATACTCGTACATTTTTTGATGGTATTTGTGCGACATTCTGTACCACATCAAATCCACCCTCTTCATCAAAAAGAACCATACCCGGACGCACGCTCGCTGCGGGAAGAAATTGAAGAGAATTCCCATCTTTAATCTGCACTTTTTTCCCGCCGAGACGGGCAGTCCGCACGAGATGAGCATCGGGAAAGATGCCCAGCAAACGGCATGCCATTTTTACAAGGGCTTCATAATCTTTATTCGCTGTTTCGAATCGCCAACTTTTAGATCCTCGTTTCGCGATTCGAACAGAAAATCCAGCGGTTTTAAGGAGCTGTCTCCCTTCATTGTCGCTACCAATCATAGAAATTCTATGCATAGGAATTTTACCGCGCCGATCACCGCAAAGCGTAATTATAATATTACGACGACTACTTTGAGTCGCTTGAGCCCGATGATGCGGATACTTGTTTGAGAGACCATAGGCATCAAGTAATTTCATCGCTCCCTGCGTAGTATCGAATGCTGCGAATATTCGATCAAGAACAATCTGATCGTGTACATATCCGCCGACACTTCCCTTGCGCGCGACGAACGGCAGTGTCGGAATGGCATAGCGAAGCGAGAGTTGGCATTCAAGAATTCGCGCCTCCTGTGACCGATCGTGAGTTCCGATTATCCACACTGCATCTCCATGCTCTTGATTGCATCGTTGTTGAAAACCAATCATTGGCTTACGCTGACCATTTGTATAGGTTTGTGAGACGCCGATTCTCCACCCCTTCCCTTGTTTGTACATAAGATAGGTAAAATACATTTGCGGAGTGAGGCCGAGCCGATATCCGGCAAAATGAATATGCTCTGCGGTGCTGGTAAGTTCCCGACCATTCTTTGTGGTTATGCGTATCAGTTTGTTAGATACTTTTTTTGAAAAGGTGCGTGTTACACGAGCAGGGCGCATGTCTCCACTTCCATAATTTGAAAACACCCAGTCGCCTTTTTTAATTGTTTCTATTGGTCGTCTTAACCCATCAGGCAATGCAATTTCGGTTCCAGCAATAAGACATTGATCGCCATCGCCAACGACAAAAAGATTGTTGTGTTTTTCTGCGAGCAGGCCAGCGAGCCGTTCTTGCAGTCCATTCGTATCTTGATATTCATCAATACTGATAGAACTCCAGCGATTCTGCGCGAGCGTACGAATATCAGCATGCTCTTCGAGTAGTTGCACCGGCAGAGAAATAAGATCGTCGAAGTCGAGCGACTTTTCTTCTTTCAATGTTTTTTCATATCGAAGCCACACCTCTGCAGTAATGCGCAATCCGAAACTTCCACGACTGTGTTTCTCATAGAATTCTCTCGCGCGCATTCCTTCGCCCTTGTAGCGCGAGATACGGCTCATAATAGAACGCGGAGAGAATTCTTTTGCTCCGACATCAAGCGCTTTCAATGCGCTAGCAATCACCTTCTCTGAATCAGCGCGATCATAAATACTGAAGAAGCGCGGAATATCAATTTCCTTTCCGTAGCTCTCGAGAATCTCGCGACCAAGACCATGAAAAGTCGCGACGAAAGGCATCTCAGAAGAGTTCGCTTTCCCCGAGCTTGCCGAGGGGTCGCCCAACATCGCTCGAACTCGCTCGCGCATCTCGCGGGCCGCTTTATTGGTGAAGGTAACGGCAAGAATCTGACTTGCCGGCACGCCAGAACGAATCAAATGGTAGATTCGCGTCGTGAGTACGCGCGTTTTCCCGCTCCCCGCGCCTGCGAGAACCAAGACCGGACCATCGGTAGCGAGCACCGCGCGTTTTTGTGCATCATTTAATCTTTCAAGGTATTTCACTTACAGACTATAGCGCAAAATCGCTCTCCACAGGTCTTTTTTAAGCTAATTGACTCCAAACCCATCTCGGCTATACTAATCTTATCGACTGATAGACCGTATTCAAGGAATGGCTTATATACGAGAGTATATAAGCCATTCTTGTACTTGCAGACCTGCCGCTTTCCCTCGTTTTCCCATTAAACTCAACCAACATTTTTTCATACTGGGACTTGCGATTATCGCGTCCGCTATCATGTTCGTACCGGGCCACGCGGATGCTTTTTGGCCTTTTTCTAATAATGCAGATGCCGCGACAAACGCGATTATTCCGAGCGCTTCGACACCTGTACTAATCGCATCTCTCAATAGCAATCCTAATATCGTTGCTCCTATAGCACTCGCTACATCGGGCGATTCAGCTCTCATTTCTCACAGCGGTCCTTCCGGCACATCTGCCGATATCGCGAACACTCCGACATCTGATCAAATTTCTGTCTATGTTGTTCGCCAAGGCGATACGCTTTCAGAGATTGCAAATATGTTTAATGTCTCGGTAAATACCATTATCTGGGCAAACAATCTTTCTGGTGTTAAAGATATCCATAAAGGCGATACACTCGTTATTCTCCCAATTTCTGGTGTTGAACGCACAATCGTAAAGGGCGATACGCTTAAATCACTTGCAAAAAAATATGGCGCTGACGCGAATGAAATTGCTCGATTCAACGACCTCGACCTGACGACGGCACTCGCGATCGGTTCGAAGATCATCATACCAGGCGGTGAACTCTCCGTACCGATGCCTGTCAGGAGCAGCTTTTCAAATTCTGTTCCCAATAATCCTTTGCATGGCGCCGGCGGCGCTGTGTATGCCGGATATTTCACCAACCCTGTTCCTGGCGCGATCCTTACTCAATGGCTCCACGGATGGAACGCAGTTGACCTGGGAGCTGCACGAGGCACGCCGATTTATGCCGCCGCAAACGGCACGGTTATTGTCGCTCGTAATAACGGCGCGTGGAATGGCGGGTATGGCAACTACATCGTAATCACGCACGATAACGGCTCACAAACACTGTATTCGCATTTCAAGAACAGTATCGTTAATGCAGGACAAGCAGTCACAAAGGGTCAATTGGTCGGTTATATCGGAACGACCGGACTCGTGACCGGACCGCATCTCCACTTTGAAGTCCGCGGTGCGGCGAATCCTTTCCGTAATTGCCGAGTCGGAAGCGTCTGCTCGCCTCAATAATGCCCCAAACATTTCAATATTTAAAAGTTTAAAGATTTAAATGTTTAAATCTGATAAGAATATAAATCCTGTGAGTTTAAATATTTTTGATATTTAAATCTGTTTTTTTACGACTTGTCCGTTCGGAAGCCGTGTGTAGCCAGCTTCTATCATCATTTCGCCGACAAGATCGCGCGACGCTTCCCTCTTATAGAACCTGTGGACACTAAGTGTCCACAAATTAAATTGCTAACCCGACATACCGCCGGATTTTAACTTCTGTATGAAACTTGCGATGAGCCGACTGCATTCCTCGGCACTCATGTTTAAATTTTTAAATATTGAAACATTTAAATATCCGATGTCATACGCAATGTACAACTGCGCCCACACCTCTCCCGCTGACGCTTTCGCGATGTACAAATAATTCAGAAATTCCTGTTTCGTTCCGCTTTCAACCTTCCGCAATATTCGAGACAATCGATACGGATGCTCGCTGAATCTGATCGCGGAAACCATAATCTTTACAGGTCGTAAATGCAGAATAAACGGCCTTTGTTAATTCGCGTGCTTTTTTGAACATCACCAAATCCTCAAATCTCTGTATCGTTGCCATAAAAGATTTAAATGTTTGCATATTTAAACATCATTCAAAACCGAATAATCCGCGCGGACGATACTGGAGAGCTTCGTGCACGAAGGCAGGAGTGACCGAATCGGCGCCAGCGAGGTCTGCGATCGTGCGCGCAACGCGCATCGTGCGATGATAACTTCTCGGCGAGAGATGGAGGCGCGCCGCAGAGAGCGTGAGTGTTTCTTTTGCTGCTTCAGTAAATCCGCTTTTTTCATCGAGTTCTTTTCCTGAAAGCGCTGCATTGGTAGCGCCTTTTTTCTTAGTGCGCTTCTCAGCGCTTGTACGGGCGGTGATCACGCGCTTGCGTACCAGTTCTGATGGCTCTCCGGTACTAAGTTTCGAGAGCGTGTCGTGCGGAACTAGCGGCACTTCTATCCAGAGGTCAAGACGGTCGACGATAGGACGAGAAATGCGGCGCGCCTGCTTCACTGCGGCGCGCTGTGCCACGCGCGAATCATCAGAAAGCGTATCAGCAGGGTTCATCGCAGCGACAATCATACAATCAGCGGGAAAAGTAACGGTTGCCCTAGCGCGTGAGACGGTGACAATGCGATCTTCGAGCGGCTGTCGCAGTGCTTCAAGCGTTCGAGAATCAAATTCGGGAAATTCATCGAGAAAGAGGACACCTTTGTGCGCAAGCGTTACTTCGCCTGCTTTCGGAAAGGTGCCACCGCCGACAATCGCCACATGAGAGATCGAATGATGTGGTGCGCGGAACGGTGGCCAATAGACCGCCTCGCCTTCCGAAAGAAGTCCTGCAGTCGAGTGTATAGCTGTCACTTCGAGCATATCATCATCAGAAAGTGGTGGAAGAATCCCTGCGAGAGCTCTTGCGAGCATCGTCTTCCCTGTCCCGGGCGGACCATAGAAAACGATATTATGACGGCCAGCAGCAGCAATCTCGAGTGCACGCTTGGCGCTCTCCTGCCCTTTTACTTCAGCAAGATCGATGGCGGGAGGTGGAACCGGCACACGCCGATCACGCACAAGGCGCGGAAGCGGTTTTTCTCCTTTCAAATGTTCAAGAAGTTCGGTGAGAGACGCCGGTGCGTATATCGCAACACCTTCAGCGAGAAGCGCCTCACGCGCATTCCCCGATGGAACGAAAATTGTCTTAATGCCGTGCCGTTTGGCAGCGAGCACCTGAGGAAGAACACCGCGCACGGCCCGCACTGTTCCGTCGAGCGCGAGTTCGCCAATGAAAAGGAAGTCATCATTAAGCGCCAGTAAATCGCCAGCGGCGATAAGATAGGCAATCGCGAGCGCGAGGTCGTAGTGCGAACCCTCTTTTTTCAAATCCGCCGGCGAGAGCGATAGAACGATGCGTTTATTCTGTTGTTTCGGCGGTTTATAGCCGGAATGGCGTATAGCAGCACTTATTCTATCGCGCGCTTCTTCAACTGCTTTATCAGCAAGACCGACGACTGAAAAATTATGGAGTCCTCGCGTAAGGTCTGCTTCAACAACAACCATCTCCGCGCCTGATCCGACTGGCTGGGCAGCGAGCGTCTTCGCGTAGCCATGTTTGGGAAGCGGAGCTCTAGCGTTTCCTCTAGGCGACGCAGTTGGCATAAAATTATAAATGTTCTGTACAGGTCGTCGCAGAAGGATCGGCCTCGAGACGCGCCTCCTCTATCTCTTTTCCACACACTTCGCACTTTCCATAGGTATTTTTATCAATTCTCGAAAGTGCCACGAGAATAGCATCGTACCGCGCTTCAAGATCAGCAAGCACCGCGACATCATTTTCGCGATTCGTAATAACATCCGCCTGGTCAACAGGATTCGATTCTATACTCGGATCAAGAGGTGATAGTTCCCAATCACCGGGAACTGTCACATTCTTACGGCCGATAGTTCCCATTTCCGATTCCAATCTCATCTTTTCCTCTTCTAATTTCTTCTTAAAATATTCAATTTTCATTCAAGGATAATAGCAGATCATTGCGTCATTGAGCGAGAGGATGCAAGACGAAGCATTATTTCGGAAAACGCTGATGGGTCGCGCGCGATGATGAGCGTCGATTGATTCCAATAGCCGTAGAGAAGAATGCTCCTGTTTTCTGTATCGCGATAGACGCGCACATCGTGGTTGTTGACAATTTCATCACGGAAGCCAGCAACAAATACCGGAGTTTTTGGCGTTGTGCTTGCGCTTAGAAGCATCGATCCAGAGAGGGATGAAGTAGCGGTTGCAGAAGTCGTCGTTGCGGTAGTGGTTGTCGCAATAGTTGTTGCGATAACTGAAGAAGATGCCTGCCCTCCGAAGCTTTCAGCGAATGACGGGAAAAGCGTTCCAAGATCGCTAGTTAGCGATGGTTCCCACGAGAGCATTCCTGAAAAAGTATCTCCATACGATGCAACAGAGAGTATAAAAAACGGACTTTGATTTCCACTTATGTTCACGACGCCTGTCATGCTATTTGTACCTTGCAAGTTGCGCAAGAATATATCAGGCGCCGGTATTCGGAGCATAGAAAAAATACTATTGCCTGCGGTTGCTTGCGGTGAACTTGTTGAAACCGTTGCATTCTCGGTATAGAGAAGCCGTATTGTGCCTGAAGAGAGCGGACGGTTAACTGACTGCTCGATAGCTGACAATAATGCAGCCCCCGTTCCTGAAATTTGTTCTTTTTCATCAACAAAAATTGGCGCGAAGATTATTGGTGCGGATATGACAGGCGCATTGGTAGACAAATAATGTACATAGGCAAAATACGCACCAAATCCACCAGCGACAAGCAATAGTATGCCTGCAAAAATATACACGAAATCCTTGCGCGAAAAACGCGACTCCTCCTGTGGACTTGTGTACATTGCGTCCTGTTCTGCTGCAAGTACCGTCGCAGTTGAGGCATGAGTCGCTTTCATCCGATCAGAAAAATCGCTTGCGTATGTCTCGAGCGGTACTGGAATTGGCTCGTGCATAGATGCCGGTGCGGACTTTGATTCTACAAGCCCGCCTTCGCCAGAGGATACGGCTGGGCGCAGCGGCGCAAGATCTGGAGTGCCACCACTTTTTAAAGTCGCTATATCACTCGCGAATGTGCGAATATATTTTTTCGGCGTTGCATCATCCATATGCTATTCATCATAGCGTATTCAATGCAATATAAAATGAGTTATCCTCGCGAGGCAATAGTAAATTTTTTCGGATCGTCGCACATATCGGTAAATGCGTGCGCTGCTTCTTTTAATTTACTCGATGATGATTTGCCGAATGAAATAACTTCCACTTGGCATCCTTCATTCATATCGAGATATTGAATGAGAGGAATAAAATCGCCATCGCCAGTCGCGAGAATGACCGTGTCGAGTTTCGGGGCGAGCTTCACCGCATCAATCGCGAGTCCGACATCCCAGTCGGCCTTTTTCGCGCCATCAGCGAAAATCTGTAAGTCCTTCACTTTTGTTTCGATACCCATTTTCGTAAGCGCATCAAAAAAGTTGTTCTCTTCCCCGCTCTCTGTGGAGATAACATACGCGATAGCGCGCACGAGAATGCGCCCGCCCACTGCTTCTTCAAGAACTTTTGCGAAATTCACGCGCGCTTTATAAAGATGCTTGGCGCTATGATAGAGATTTTGCGTGTCAATAAATACGCCCACACGCTGAGCCGGATGTTTAATAACTGCCATAAAAATAAATGCTTATGTAAATAAAATAATAAAATGTAGCGAGACGCTACTAATCCATACTACCAGAAAAATACTTCTTATTTCTTCAAACCAAGTTTCTTAATGAGTGCGTTGTACTGGCGCTTGTTTGAGATCTCCAGATAGCGCAGATGCGAACGGCGATCAGCAACCATCTGGAGAAGCCCGTGGCGAGAATGGAAGTCCTTCGGATTTTTCTTAAGATGTTTCGCAAGCTCGTCGATTTGTTTCGAAAGAAGCGCGACTTGAACATCCGGCGAACCAGTGTCAGTGTCGTGTCGGGCGATATTCTTAATAACCGCCGCCTTTTTCTTCGTGGTAAGCATGTGCGGTTACATTACCACGCCTTGATTAAACGCGCAAGACCTGTGTAATCAAAGATCGAATAATGTGCGACATGGGTGGTATGCTATTCACTATGGAAGCAGAGACCGCAAAACGGCAATTTCTTGAATATATCGAGATAGAGCGCGGGCGCGCGGTGAAGACCATTGAAAATTACGATCATTATCTCACTCGTTATTTCGTACAAATGAAAATTAAGGGAGTTAAAGACATCAGCGAACAAAATGTCCGCGAATTTCGCCTCTGGCTCAATCGCCAAGCCGGCACGAACAATGCCTCGATGAAGCGCCGGACACAGAATTACTATATGATTGCGCTCCGCGCCTTCTTAAAGTTCCTGCGGAAGCGCGACATCCCGGCCATTTCTCCAGAAAAGATAGAACTCGCAAAACTCCCTGAGCGCGAGCTTGATCTCATATCCCCCGCCGAGCTTGGCAGGCTTATGCAAGCCGCAAATGGAACCGAAGAGAAGGATTTACGCGATAGAGCGATATTGGAGCTCTTTTTCTCCACCGGACTGCGCGTCTCCGAGCTATGTGCGCTTAATAACGATCTCGATTTATCCCAGGACTCTTTCTCTGTACGCGGGAAAGGCGAGAAAGTGCGCGTCGTCTTCCTCTCGAGCGCTGCGAAAACCGCCGTTGCCTCCTATCTGAAAGCGCGCAAGGATATGGCAGAAGCACTTTTTGTGAATGTTTCAGCCGGCAATTCAATCCCCTCTCGCCTCACGCCGCGCTCCGTAGAGCGAATCATTAAGAAATGTGCGGCGAAAGCTGGCATCACGAAGAAAATGACCCCCCATATTTTGCGCCATGTCTTCGCCACTGATCTCCTCAACAATGGCGCCGATATTCGTTCAGTCCAACAGCTCCTCGGCCACGCTTCTATCAACACGACCCAGATTTACACGCACATCACCGACGCGCACCTGCGCGAAGTGCATAAGAAGTATCACGGGAAAAATCGTTAGGAGTTATTCGCCAAAGAGCTCAGGATGCGTGCCAATGTCAGAAATAGTTATGATTCCAGCTTCATCATTTCGTCTATAGAGCAACAACAAGTTAAACCCAAGATGGCATTCTCTAAAATGGGCGAATTCTCCGTGAAGTTGGTGATCTTTGTATTTTTCTGGAAGCAAGTTTCCATTTTCAAGACAATACAAGACCGAGTTAAAAACAATCTGATTAAACACGCCAGAATGTTTCAACTTTTTGAGCGCTCTTCGTGCAGAGATTGAGAGCTTGATGTGATAGTTCATCGAAAAAACTTTTTCATTATCTCATCAGCTGTATAGCTTTTCCCATGCTTCTCGGCATATTCCGTCTCGCGAAGAATCCGCGCTTCATATTCTGGCGTAAAGCCATTGACGGTACGCGGAGTAAAGGGCATCGCCTTGTCTTGGGCAACACGATACAGATACATATTTACACCCGTTGAGAGATCAAATCCCATACGCTTGAACACGCGTTGCGCTTCACGCTTGGTCGCCGCATCAGTCCGCACATTCAGAATTGCTGTTTTTGTTGCCATACCGCTAGTATACACATTGTATACACAACCGCAACCGTGCGAGGTGCATAAGAAGTATCACGGGAAAAATCGTTAGGAGTTATTCGCCAAAGAGTTCTCCGTTGTGTTTATGAATGATGATGGGATTTAATTCCAACAGCTCGCAATGCTTCCTTAACGGTTTTGTAACGCTTCCCATATTTCTCAGCATAGGCAGTTTCGCGAAGAACGAGTGCTTCAAATTCCGGTGTAAAACCATTTACTGTACGCGGAGTGAACTGCAACTGTGCGAGGTACATAAGAAGCATCACTCAAGCGGTTAAAACTTATTTACATCATTTCCATTTCTATCAACATACAATGCGGCGAGCGCAGTATACGACATCAAACTGTCTAAAACATCCTGTTTCCTTCTGTCTTCACTTTGATTTTTTGCATCACGAAGCTGACTGAAACTTTCATATCCTGCTTTTCGTGCAACTTCTGCTGCTCTCTTTCCTCTTTTTTCAAAAAAAGCTGCGTGCGCGACATTAAATTCTTCTCCTACTTTAGCAACATCGTTAGAGTCCATCATCATCTTTGACATTTCTTCCACATCACTTTCAGTTTCTTCCCAAGGAACAACCTCAACTTGTTCTACAGAATTTTCAACACTTCCACCCTGCATCTTTCCTAAAAGCGCTGCAGCTTCTTGCTCTGATCTTTCAGTGTCCTGTCTTGCCTGTTCGGCAAGTTCCGCTTCCCTGCCCGCTTTTTCTTCTGCAACTTTCGCTTCATCAATATCTTTATTCATCTCTAACGCCTCTTCGTGAGCATTTTCAACATTTTTATTAAAAACCTCCTTTGGATCCGTTGGATTTTCAGCTGACATAGTTTTATTAATTTTAATAGTTAATCTGACTGTAGTATATACTACCATAATGAAAATCGTCTCGTGGAATGTGAACGGACTGCGGTCACTCGAGAAGAACGACTATTGGGAAGAGTTTCTGAAAGGCGTGAAGCCGGACATCTTCTGCCTCCAAGAGACCAAAGCAAGCCCGGAACAGGTTCCGGAAGCACTCCTCTCCCCTGCCAGTTTTTCTTCTTTTTTTTCATCTTCGCAGGTAAAAAAGGGCTATAGCGGTGTTGCGCTTTATTCCAAGGTTGAACCTTGGAATGTAATTTATGGGATGGGGATAAAAGAGTTTGATCAGGAAGGGCGGATTATCGGCGCAGAATATGAGGATTTCTGGCTCTTAAACGCCTACTTCCCTAACGGCGGAATGGGTCCGGAGCGGTTGGACTATAAAATGCGCTTTTATGATGCCTTTCTCGCTTTCGCAGAGAAACTGCGCAAGCAGAAGCCGATTATCTTCTGCGGCGATGTGAACACTGCCCACGAAGAGATAGATCTCGCCAGACCAAAAGAAAACGAGGAAAATACTGGCTTTTTACCCCAAGAGCGCGCTTGGATAGATGAGGTAATCAACAGTGGTTATATTGATTCGTTCCGACATTTTCACCCACACACCGCAAAGGCATATACCTACTGGGATATGAAGACACGAGCACGAGACAGGAATGTCGGCTGGCGCCTTGATTATTTTTTTGTCGCACACGAATTCATCAAACACATTAAGAAATCAGAAATGCATACTGACATTTACGGCTCCGACCACTGCCCTATTTCTCTGACGCTCTAAATCCAGCACTAAATTTTAGTGCTGGATAAAGGACACAAATAAGTTATCCACAGGGTTGTCCTTTACATTGTCCTTTACTAACACTACCCTTCATTAAGGAGGCGGTGGCTATTACTTCGGTGAAAGCTTCTGCTTTGGTAGTTCTTTCTTGCTCTTTCGTCGGCGCTCTGCCTTCCTTTTCGAGGTGTCTACCTGCGCTGCGGCGATCCGCAAAAACAAGCCCTTGGGTACAACACTCCTTGTCTCGGAATCCAGTGTGCAATCATAAAACAAAAACCACCCCATTTCTCGGGCTGGAGGCACCATTATTTTACGCCCCTGCTCCTTTTCGCTTCTGGCCACCCTGGGTGGTTTTTTTGTTTACCATGAGCGAAGTCGAATGGTTTGTATTCCACGCGAAACACTTTTCACATATAACCTAACTCACATGATGTTTATCGAAAATATGCTTCATTTCCTCATCTTCTACCGATTCACGACGCTGTTTGCCCGATTCGCCTAGCTTTTGTAGTTCTTCTTCAGACATACCAAACAGTTCTTCTGCTCGTTTATCCATATATTCTTCAGTATTTAGACCAGGATTATCGAGAACTTCCTCGAGAAGGGCATTTAATACAGCACCAATTCGAGGTCCCGGTTTCGCGTGGAACTTCTCCATAAGCCGATTTCCGTCCGTTTTTAGCATAGAAACAGAAATTGGGTCGCGAAGCGCCTGTTCTACCATCGCCTTATACTTACGAAAGCGAAATGGCTGTTCTTTAGGCCTGCCGGTTCCTATACGGTCGCAGATGCGCACATTAAGCAAATCCCAGATATTCTCCTCGCCGACATTCTTTATCATACGACGAACAGCAGAGAGGGTAATAAGCTCTGGATCAGAGAAGAACATATGCCAGCGAACCAATTTAACGACCTTTTCGATTGTTTCGCGTGGAAACCGCAGATTTTCAAGAATCTTCTTTGTTTCGCGTGAACCAATTACCTCGTGGCTGTGGAAGGACCAATCATTCTTCTCGTCTGAATGACGGCGTGCTTCTGTCTTCGAGACATCATGAAAGAGGCAGGCAAGGCGCACTTCCAGATTGAAACCCTTGTCAGCGGAGTGCTGAACAGCACGCAGGAGATGCTCGAAAACATCGTAACTATGCGCCTGATTCTGTTCGATACCAATTGCGCGAATAAGATTTGGTGAGATGAATTCGAGAATGCCGAGTCGTTGCGCAAAAATGAGAGCATTCATTGGCTGGCTCGAATTCAGTATTCTCACGAACTCATCTCGAATTCTTTCACATGAAACATGGCTTAGATGCTGACTGTTTTCGCTTATTGCTGCCGCAGTATCGCCATCGATGCCGAAATCAAACTCGGCGACTAAACGGACGGCGCGCAACATACGCAGAGCGTCTTCATTAAAGCGCTCAGACGCGTTACCAACGGCCCGCACTATCTTGTCCTTTATGTCCTTTTGGCCTTCGTACGGGTCAATTAAGTGTCCTTTATCGATTTCTAATGCGACTGCGTTCATCGTGAAGTCACGCCGAGCGAGATCTTCGAGAAGGGAAGTACCGAACTCCACTTTATCTGGTCGGCGCTTATCAGAATATCCCGACTCGACTCGGTAGGGAGTTACTTCAATAATAGCGAGGCGAACATCCTCGGAGCCGGTCTTCACGCCAACTGTCCCATAGTCGTTCTCATAAAAAGAATCGGGGAATACGGCTTGTATCTGCTCGGGTGTCGCGTTGGTGGTTATGTCCCAATCCTTCGGTTCTCGCCCGACGATAAGATCGCGAACGCATCCGCCGACAAGGTATGCTTCGTATCCGGCTTCCCGAAGACCTTGAGAAACCTTCTCAACTTCCTCTGGGATACGGTAGGTCATTTCCAAATCCTAGCACAGTGGCGTACTATTCAAATACGCCCCGATGGTGAAATGGATATCACGGCTGACTTCGGATCAGCTATTCCGGGTTCGAATCCTGGTCAGGGCACCACAAGAGTACTTCCATTTTTCTACAGCGGAGTACCGCTAAGAAAAATTGGTCGCACTAGAAATGAAAAGGGCGGCCTTGGATTAGGCCGCCCCGACAAAACAAACAGCGAAGAGCACTACGGACGCTCGACAAGATCTCCTTCGGGATTGATGTGAAGCTTTTCGAGTGCTTTTTTGAGCTGTGAGAGCTCGTACTCGATTGCAGCTTCAACAGTCGGATGTTTCCCGGACTGAACTTCCGCCAGCAAATCTTCGTAGTTGCCTTCGACAAAAGTCAAAAGCCCCTTGACTGCCTTTTTACCGAATCCACTGGGTGGCATACCGGCCTCCTTTTTTTGTGATTGCTCCTGTGTGATTACTGCATCAACTTCCTGCGACAATATATAAAATTGTAAAAATATCTACAAAAAATCAAGCTTTTTAGGTAACTATTTGCACTTTTAGTTCAAAAATGATACTTTTAACGCCGTGCTATACAGCAATGAACATACTCTAGAGGATCGAATCGTAGAACTGGCTGCAAACGCCGGATTAACGGTTAAATCCCTCTATTCAAGAATCAGTAAAGAACGCGGATTATCATTGCGAGCGGTGTACAAGGCAGTCAACAAACTCATCGATGCGAGAGTACTTCTAAAAGTAGGGAAGCAGATCGTCGTTGACCAGGAATGGGCAGGGAATGTCGGAGAAATGCTTGGATCTTCATCGGCACCCCTTCTTTCAAACAAAGAACGGACTGTTTATACATTCGTCTCCATAGAGCACTTGGACGCATTTTGGAAGACGATCGTGCTTCCTTTAGGAAATTCTGCTTCGACTCGCGAGACATTTTTCTATAATCCACACAATTTTTGGGCATATCTGCCAGCCCGCAAACAGAGTGAGGACGCATATTATCGAAATTTCTTGAATACAGAAAGCTATGGATTCTTCACTATAGGAAGTGATTCTCGAGCGGATATGGAGTTTAAAAGGGAATATCAGAACGAGCATTTGCAAATTGATCTTAGAAATATTCAGATTTTCCGAAGAACCGACCATATAACGATACTCAATTCCATAATTATTACCGTACGGTTAGACAAAAGGATATCTGAACGCATCGATAAACTCTATGCGTTGGAGGAGAACATAAACGGTATACTCCCTGAAATCATAAAAATCTGCCAGAAACCTGGGAAGATACAATTCACGATTGAGAATAATTCAACAAAAGCGAAGAAGATGAAAAAAATACTTGCCAAGAATTTCTATTTCAAATCGAACTCCCGTCATATATAATTATAGAATGCGAAAAGATAAGGGAATTGCTTTCAATCTTCGCCGGAGCGGAAAAAGCTACACGGAAATTCGCGATACTCTTAAAATACCTGTTTCTACTCTTTCCGACTGGTTTAGTAAAGTTGATTGGTCGAAACAACTCAAGGGAAAACTTGCCTCAAAAATGCAAGAACAGCATACGATCAGAATTGTTGAGCTCAATAAGATACGAGGTCAACATTTGGAAAAAGCGTATGAGGAGGCACGCGAAGAAGCGAGGAAAGAATTTGATGCAATGAAATATAATCCTCTTTTTATCGCTGGTTTGATGCTTTATTGGGGAGAAGGAGACAAATTAACAAAACACTTAACTAAAATAGCTAATACTGACCCGAACTTAATTCGTTTATATGTGTTTTTTCTTAAAAAGGTTTGCAGGATTCCGGAAGGAAAAATAAAGGCACAAATACTTGTTTATCCAGATCTTAATGAAGAAAATTGCAGGAGATATTGGTCTCGCGAGTCGGGTGTTGATCTCAAGTATTTTACGAAAAGCAGCACAATACAGGGACGCCACAAAACACGACGCATAGCATATGGAGTATGTATGGTCTGTATTTCCAGCACCTATTTTAAGGTAAAGGTATTGGAATGGCTGAAATTGTTGTCTAGGGAATTGATGAATGAGGCTTATTATGCAAAGATATAATGACTTGCGGATATGGTTTAGTGGTAGAACGGCGCCTTGCCAAGGCGCAGACAGGAGTCCGATTCTCCTTATCCGCACAAAACGACAAGTGGATAAACCTGTGCACAGTGGGGATAAAGGACATCTGTCTGTAATGATTTTGAGGGCACGGTCTTAGAGTATACTGAGGAAATAAGCCATACTTATAAAAGGCATGGACATTTTATCTAAAACCACTAAAGAAATAGGAAATCTAGGGGAAAGTATTGCCTGCGAGTACCTCAAACGGCACGGATTCTCCATTCGAGATCGTAATATTGCACGAAAAACAGGTGAGCTGGATGTTATCGCAGAGAAGGAAGATACCCTGCATTTTGTTGAAGTTAAGACAGTTCTTGCTGATGAATTTCCTAATGAAAAAAATACCAATGATGATTATGATCCTTCATTGAACTTGCACGAAGCGAAAATACAGAAAGTAGCGATGACGGGAGAGTGGTATGTCCTAGAGAAACGATGGGAAGGGGAGTGGCAGGTGGACGGATGTCTCGTTTGGCTTCGCCGCCGAGATGGGATGGCTCGAGTTAGTTATCTTCCACAAATAGTGTAGAGTAAGAGAAGATGGGTCGTATCCGTTGGTTGCACGGATACGCTCCCTCATTCCGAAGAAAGTGCTCGCAAGAAGACTTGCAGCACTTTTCCTTCATTCGGGGCGTAGTATACCGGTAGTACGCTTGCTTTGGGAGCAATTAGACCGAGTTCGATTCTCGGCGCCCCGATGATTATGGTAATTGAGCAGTTATAACCGCCTCGAGAGCGGGTATTTGAGGTGCGAAATCGGCAATAGAAGTTGTTGTTTGCTTATTAAGAAGAAGATCGAGCGAATGGACGGTCTCGATTGCATATTCAGAACGGATATATGAAGCAGTTATGGCGATGAGGGAACGGGTACTGATCGCACCAGAAACCGTACTGGTGGTGACAATACCGACTAGTTCTCCATTATCATCCACAACACCGCCGCCTGAAGAGCCCTCCTGCGCGATGGCCGAACCGCCAAGCGAGAGCACATCAACCGTATTGGTATCAAAAGTAAAAATGTCCTTTACTGAACCGAATACCATCGTTGGGAAAAGAGTGGACACTATCTGGTCTGGGTCAAGAAATTGCGCGCCGTATGAGGCAATCACAACCGGCATATCACTCGTAGGCGGCACTTTTGCGAGCTGTACGAAAGGAAATGAAGCAGAGAGTGGACTCGCTGTGACGCTTTCTGACACCGCAAGAAATGCAAAATCATATTCTCCGGTCCCATTCGGTAATGTCTCCATCAAGACACTTGGATTCTTCTTAAGCCATGTCGGCGAGATATATATAAGTTTTGCTTTGTAGCGGTCTGTCGCTGGGACTCCAGAACGGATCGTGCAAGAAACATCGCGGTCAGCAAGAAGAAAATATTGCGCGACATGCGCGTTAGTAAGAATGATACCTTTCGGATCAACAAAAACGCCGCTGGCTGAAATGGAATGCAGTCCGCTTCCCGCAGGGACATAACATATAATATTTACGAGTGCATCGACAAGCGCTGATGCAGAAGTGCGAAGTGCGGCACTTCTTTCAGAAGAAGGCGGCACAGAAGGAGTAGTGGTAGGGACAACTTTAGACGGCGTACTCTTTTCTAAGACAGAAGTCGTTTGCAGAGAAACAATATCTGACACCGCCAGCGATGATGAGGCACTCGGAATAACCACCGTTGTAGGAGTTACATGACCAAAGAACGCAATAATAAAAGAACCGAAAAGAATACCGGCGGCTACGCCAAGATAGGGAGTGAATCGCAACATATTCATATGTTACCCCAAAAATGATACTCTCATACTATGCAAAAGCGGGCTGTGCCCACCGTAGCTTCAGCGAAGGCGGGATTAGTTTATCGGTAAAATAACAGTTTTCCAAACTGTGGTGGGGAGTTCGACTCTCCCATCCCGCACTAACAAAAGGAGGAGTATCATAGAAGGATGGAATCCTTCGACATAACTCAAGGCAAGCCCCTCGCCGCACGGATACGACCGCAGACACTGAATGAAGTCGTCGGGCAAGAACATCTGGTGGGTGTTGATAAGCCGCTGCGCGTCGCGGTAGAGAAGAAACACAAATTTTCTTTTATCCTCTGGGGGCCGCCCGGGACAGGAAAGACGACTATCGCGCGCATTTATGCGCGCGCACTCGAAGCAGAACTCTTTGAACTCTCCGCTGTCTCGGCGGGGAAGGACGATATACGAAAAATAATTGAAAACAAATATCCCAATAATACTGCTGTAGCAGAAAATAGGGTTAAACCTGAAAGATCAAAAGTTTTGTTTTTGGATGAAATACATAGATTTAATAAAGGCCAGCAGGATTTTCTCCTGCCCTATGTCGAGAGCGGGGAATTAACGCTCATCGGCGCAACAACCGAAAATCCTTCATTTGAAATCATCGCGCCACTTCTCTCGCGCTGTCGCGTATTCGTCTTGGAACCGCTTTCTGAAGAAGCGCTGCGTGCCATTGTAAAAAACACAAAGATGAAAGTGAAAAAAGACGCGTTTGAGTGGCTCCTCGGTTATGCGAGCGGCGACGCGCGCAAGGCGCTCGGCATGATGGAAGGAGCGCAGAGCTTGTATGGAGAGGTTACTATCGAATCTCTAAACAAAGCCCTCGAATCGCCGCACTTGCGCTATGACAAGAAGGGCGAGGAGCACTACGACACCATCAGCGCGTTTATAAAAAGTATGCGCGCCTCGCAGGCAGATGCGGCGCTCTACTATCTCGCACGAATGGTTGAAGCCGGCGAAGACCCGCTTTTTATCGCGCGACGGATGGTTGTTTTCGCTTCTGAAGATGTCGGGCTCGCTCAACCGACGGCACTCGTGGTTGCCAACGCGGTCTTCCGCGCCTGCGAGACCATCGGTTATCCCGAATGTGCTATTAATCTCGCGCACGGCGTCGCCTATCTCGCCCAAGCGAAGAAAGATCGCTCTGCGTATGACGCACTGCGCGCTGCACAAGCCGATATTCATTCGTACGGCAATCTGCCTATTCCGAAAAAAATCAGGAATCCAGAAACAAAACTGATGAAAGAACTCGGCTACGGCGAAGGATACGAAAAATACCCCTCGACTCCGCTCGGGGCAAGCGAACCAGAATCGTATCTGCCGGAAAAATTGAAGAAAAAGAAATATCTGAAATAAAAACACGGCGCCTTGCAGGCGCCGTGTTTTTATTAGAAAAACTATTTCACTGCGTCCTTGAGCGCCTTAGCGGCACGGAACTTCGCCGTGCGAGATGCCGCGATGTGGATAGTCTCGCCGGTGCGAGGATTGCGGCCCTGGCGCGCAGGACGCGCCTTCGTCGCGAAGATGCCCAGACCTGCTACTGATACTTCGTCGCCGGATTTAAGACCGGAAACGATTGAGTCGATGACGGTCTCAACAGCGCGTTCGGCGTCTGCTTTTGTTGCACCAAGAACGCTGTGCACCTTGTCGACAATGTCTGCTTTATTCATGAGTATCTGCTAATTGCTAATCCCCACGACCTAGCGGGGTGGGATGCGCATAAGTATAAGAAACACGCCATTTTACGCAATAGGACTTTACAGGCGTCGTGGATAGCGCAAAATACGCTTTTTTACCGGGCGAATTCAACCACGCGGTTTTCTCGGATGATGTTTACTTTAATTTCGCCCGGATACTTCAGCTCCTCTTGAATGCGCTTGGCAATATCGCGCGCGAGCTTATGCATCGCGAGATCGGAGACCTTACCAGGATTCACGAAGATACGAATCTCGCGCCCCGCCGCGATGGCGTACACCTTCTCAACCCCTTCGAAGGTAGCCGCGAGTCGTTCGAGGTCGCCAAGGCGCTCTAAATAGCGGTCTACCGTATCACGGCGCGCGCCGGGGCGACTCCCTGAAATAGCATCCGCCACCTGCACAATTACTGCCTCTGGCGTTTCGTATGGATATTCATCGTGATGCGACTGCATCGCCTGAATAATGCGCGAATCAACACCGAACTTCTCGAGAATCCTTCGCCCGATTTCAACATGAGTGCCTTGAACCTCATGATCAACGGCTTTGCCGATGTCGTGCAAGAGAGCAGCGGTGCGTGCGACTGCCACATCCGCACCAAGCTCGGTCGCCAGCATACCCGCGATATACGCAGTTTCAATTGAGTGCTGAAGCATATTCTGTCCGAAGCTCGCACGGAAATAGAGACGCCCGAGAAGCTCTGTTAACTTCGGGTCAAGCCCAACAATACCGACTTCATACGCTGCGGCTTCGCCCTTCTGCTTCACAATCTCTGCAACTTCGGCGCGCGTTTTCTCCACCGTTTCTTCTATTTTCACCGGCTGGATACGCCCATCAGCGATAAGCTTCTCGAGTGCGGTCTTCGCGACATAGCGACGAAGAGGATCAAAAGAGGAGAGGGTTATCTTATCCGGTACATCGTCGATAAGCACATCCACGCCGGTCGCGCGTTCAAACGCTTTAATATTGCGCCCTTCCTTGCCGATAATTTTCCCTTTTATTTCTTCTGAAGGAAGAGTGACTGCGAGTGACATAATCTCTGCGTTCACCGCATTCCCGAGACGATGAATAGTGCTAGTGAGAATAGAACGCGCTTTATCTTCAAGCCGTTCGCGACCGTTTGCCGCAAGTTTTTGCAACCGCAGAAGAATCGTTTCTTCGTACGAGTGTTCAATTTCAGAAAAAAGTTCTTTACGCGCCGCTTCTTCTGAAATATGGGCGACTTTTGCAAGTTCTTTTGACCGTTCTGCGGTAAGTTTTTCTGCCTCGCTTTTCGCACGCACTGCATCCTGCTCGCGAACGCGTACTTCATCCTCCTTATCATCAAGATCGCGTTGGCGGGAATCAAGAAATTCTTCGCGCGAAACAATGTGTTCTTCTCGCATAGTAAGTTTTTCTTCGCGCTCTTCGATCGGCGCGAGGCGCTCTGTCTCGAAAACCTCTCCTCGAAACTCCGCCTCAGCAATAATCTTCGCTGCCTGTTCCTTCGCAGCCAGCAATTTCTGTTTGATATCGAGCTCGACCGAACCCTTCTGTGCGAGGCCGATAAGCACGCGAAGGACATAGCCCAGCACAATACCGCCGATACCAGACAGCGCGAGTAGTATTAATATAATTTTCAGTGACATACGCCCGTTTTTGTTATCCGCGCTTCGAGACGGCGCGCGGGGTTGAGTTCTAAAAATGGAAGTGCAGCGGGGCTTTCAGGTCAGTCAATCAGCGAGGCAGTATGAGAGAACTTTACCACAAAATCCAAGAATAAGTTACTGTCGGAGTTCCATTATTTTATAAACCACCGATCGATGTGCAATCGCAAATATCTTCACTCGTGCGACATCAATACGAAAAACTATTCGATAATCACCCACGCGTAATTTCCGATACCCACGGAGCGACCTGCGTAACGGCTTGCCATACATATCCGGATGCGTGACGAGTTTATCTTCTATAGCTGACTTAATTTTATCTCTCCACGCTTCTGTGATACGCGGGATATCTTCCTGCGTTACCGCTAATTGATAGACAATCGTGAATTCTAGCGCCATGCGAACGCATGTGACACAAACTTCGCTCGCGATGTATCGCGCTTCGCAGCAAGAGCATCAAGCACTTGATCCTCCTCGATTTCAAGAGCGAGCAAAAGCAGATGGGACACTTTTGTCGCCTGAGGAACATGATCACGCTTCGCCAGCGAAGCTACGGCCGCGTTCACTTCCTTTGAGACGCTGATATTTATTCTTTTTTTTGCTTCGGTAATCATACTGTTCCAAAAGTGTATCACCTGCTCTTGTGAGCGTCAACGACCTTGTGCATACCAGGTATGCACATTGTCTATTTGAAACATAAGAGTAGTATCGCT
>MFMU01000015.1:0-5977 GCA_001781915.1 Candidatus Kaiserbacteria bacterium RIFOXYD1_FULL_47_14
ATGCATAAGTCCCAAGGGCTCGATAATGTAATACCGTCCTACGAGTAGGACTTTTACTTTTTGGCCCATTGGACCCTCCGATTTAATCGATTGAAGTCAAAGAACAGTTAAAAAGATCATCTAGCGCGGATTGTTGCACAAATGCGCGTTTAAATAAAGTTGACTTTTTATGATACCAGTATCTTTTTTAGGGCTCCTACTATCTCCCCAAGAGATATCGCCGCTAGACATTCCGGAAAATCTTTTGCGATATGCCCGCTTGTACAGAGTTCGTCATGAGCGAGAACAACAATTCCCTTCCTCGGATACTGATCTTCAGTCCACCAGTTGTAGCCCCAACAAGTGCGCATAACAACAAGAGGTGCTCCGGTCTGTGCAGCGATATGTGCGACTCCGGTATCGAGACTCACAACCGCTGCACTCTTTTCCACAAGAGTTATGAGTTCTTGCATGGCGAGCCCGGGAGCGATAATCAATTCCGGCACTGCTTCTTTGATACTTCGCATGAGCGGTTCGTCAGACGGACCGCCAGTCAGCACTATTTTCATACTTGTCCCGAATGTGTCAACGATCGTGTGTGCAATAATTCTTTGGTGCTCAAGAGAGAGACCGCGCCCACGACTTCCAGAAAAAAGATTCAGAACAAGATATGAGTTCTTTACAAGATTCAGTTGCTCTAATATCGTATTGTCATCTCTAGGAATAAGAGTAATTTCTGGAAAGATGACCGGCATACCAAGCGCTTGAAGAGCATCGCATTCATGAAGTCGCATCGCACGACGCATACTAAATGGTATAAGGTGGTCGAATAACAAATGATTGAAAGGCCAGCTATCCGTAAAGCCAGCTAGTCCTCCAAAACGAGTAAGTATCCGAGCAAAGATCTTACTACTTGTAGAAAATGAGCCCCGACCTGAATACTGCGTCACTGTAGCGTCACTTGAATGTAATTTTCTAAAAGCGGTAAAAATAGTTCGCGGATGTTTTTTATTTGCTTCTACTACTTCTATCCACGGATAGGCCAAAAGTAGATCGCGGACCATATTACTTTTACCAGCAACCAAGAGTGAACATTGTGCTTCTGGATATGCTGCACGAATATTTTCCAATAAATATTTCCCCATCAGACAATCGCCGATTGAGGATGCTCTGAATGTGAGCGCCTTGCGAATCTTCATTGCGTTATGCGACCAATGAACTGTAGCACCCGATCTGCCCGACCACGCCAGGAACAACTTCTTGACGCTATAAGAGCTGCTTCGCCTCGACGCTTCGCCTCCTGCGGGTCTTCAAGCACGGTTCGGATTACTTGAGTCAAACTGTTTGCATCGTCCGGCTGGTACAAATAGGCATTTTTAGCAGAGACGATTTCCCGTATCGCAGGGGTATCCGCCGCAATAATTGTGGCCCCACAAGCCATATATTCAAACGCTTTCATAGGTGAAGTCCAGCGATAAGAAGTTTCATTGTGCGCTGTGCTTGTCAAAAGTACAGCGTCGGCCGCAGCGATCCAGACCGGCATTTCAATAAAATCTTTTCCTCCATAAAAAATAATATTCTCAGGAACATCAGTACCCATAACTTTTACGAACTGCTCCCGAGTTCCGCCTACAATACCGAGTGTTACAGTATCTCCAACTGCCCGTGCCGTTTCGGAAAGTATTTCGAGTCCTTTCCATGCAAGTATTCTGCCGACATACAAAATAAGCTTCTGGTCATACGGAATCCCTAGTCGGTTACGAGCATCAGCGCGCGGTATCGGAACAAAGTGAGTTATATCAACGGCATCATGTTCAACAATGATACATTCGGGAGATATGCTGAACCGATTAAGCAGACTTTCCTTGATGAACCGGTTGATGGTAATGACTCCTGAAATACGGCGGAAAAACAATTTATTGATGAGAGTGCAGGGCTTACTGCCATGCATTTCGCAAAAGTACTGAAGCGGGATGAGCGGTAAATGCGCATATGACCAGTTATCCGCATCAATAGTGTAAACGACCAATTCCTTTTCGTTCCTCTTTCCCCACAGAAAGAAAAAAGAGGAAATCATAAACGAAAATGAGCTTATGTAATAAAAAATCCTGCCTTTGGTATACCAATCGAACGCAAATAGTACTTGCTTTGGAACATCTACCCGCAAGCCATAAAATTCACGAAGCGAACGCGTATCGGTTTTGCGTCGAGGAACAATAAGAGTCAGGTCAGCTCCTGACTCGATAAGTGCTTCACACATTTTGACAACCTGGATGCCATGTGCCCTTTCAGAAGGCATGCGAAAATTGGCAATGTAATAAAGTTTCATGGAAATGTATTCAGTATAACCCTTTTGCATTATTAAAAGATGCGGCGGAGAAATGTGGCAATTCGCTTATTTTTAACGGTTATATTGTTACTAATTACAGAGTGTAATGCTCTAATAAAACCAACGCTCTGAAGAGGAAGTGGCTGCTCTTTTGGCACTGCCAGCAGGTCGAATGGAGCACTCTCGCCAAAGAAGATCCACGCACGCGGCGCAATAAGCGCAGTCAGAAGAGTAACGCTGCGCACGCGCGCAAGCACAAGTTTTTCTTGTTTAAGTGGAAAATAGAGTTGATAGTGATATTTTGCAAAGAATCGCTCAAGAGCGCGCGGATAAGCGCCGTGTGCGCGCAATTGCGACAAATTAACTTCAAAAAATACTGTCGGACGGGCGCGCTCGATAAGCGCTGCACCACCGCGCAATACATCAAGTTCCATTCCTTCCACATCCATTTTAATAAAATCAATGTTCGATAATTCGCTATCAAGTGTCGTAATGGGAATATCACCGTTCGATACGAGAGTGTTCGCTCCAGCGTTTGAAGTATTGCGCACGACAAGCGTGCCGCTGCCATTTTCGCTTCCAAGTCCTTTATTGATGAGCTGGAGCGATGCTCCATTTTCATCCGCATTGCGCGACAAAAGAGAGAAGGTTTCGCGAGAAGGTTCAAATGCAATAACTTTCCTTGCTACTTTTGCCATCGGTATGGCAAACGAGCCGATGTGTGCACCGACATCAACAACAATACTTTCTTTATTTACAAATGCTTCCGCTATTTCGAGCAATGTCTCATTTGGGTACGCACCCCGCTGTAACGCATCAGCCATTTTTTTATCTCGTTCCGAATCAATAAAAAATATCCCGTGCGGAGTTTGTGTGCGTATTACAGTGTCTTTCCCACTCATGAAAGTATCTTGAGAAGTTTAAAAATGCCCATCTTGGGTACGCTTCTATTTGAAGAGGTCTGTTCTGAACCAACTCCAGAAAAGGTTCCTTTGTTCGCTTTATACCATTCATAATTTTCTATAAAAGTGCCCACATTGGTCTTTTCTGGCTTCCAATTGAGCTTTGATTTTATTTTTGTCGTATCGGTATACAGTGATTGCCCATACATAGTATATTGGTACACGCCCAAAGGAGAAATGTTCAATTTATTCAGGACAGAAAGCATAAAAAGCGCAGGTATTTTTGGAATTGAAACAACCTTCGATGTGCTTCCAGCGAAATGAATGACTTTTTGATATATCTCTTTTAGAGAAAGGACTTCATCAGAACCAATATTATAGATGTCATATCCTTCAACATAACTCGCTTTTTCAAGCGCGGCGCAGACATCAACTGCATCGGCAAATTGGTAGATATTCGATCCGTTACCTAATACATAAGCATTCCTTCCTTCAGAAATAAATTCAAATAAAATGGCCTGTAATCCTAATCGGCCAAGTCCTGTTATCACCGGACATCGAAAAATCTGAATATTCATTTCTCCTCTAAACTGCGCCAATATTTTTTCGGCCTCTACTTTGCTCTTCCCGTATATTTCAAGAGGATTCGCTGGCGTTTCCTCAGTTGTAGGCAATTCTTTCGGAATGCCGTACAATACATTGCTCGAAGTGAAGATAAAAGAACGGACCTTATTTTTTACAGCACAGTGTGCAACAATTTCAGTTCCGGTGACATTCGTTTTCCAAAGAACATCATCGGAAACAGATTTATCTGGCATAGAGGCGGCACAATGATATACCGTTACAAATGGCCCGTGGGTTTTAAAAACATCATTGACATCTTTCTGGGAGAAAATATTTCCTTTATAATAAGTTACGCGGTTATTAGATACTTGTGATGATTCTTCAAGCTGATCGAAGACAACAATATCGGAATCTGTTTTCTCCAAAAGATATTTGACCAAATGTGAGCCAAGAAATCCGGCGCCACCGGTAATAAGGACTCGATGCCTTGCACTGTCGAGTGTATGATTCATATATGATGCAACCAGTCCACACAAATAACCGCAATCGCGTATAGACCATCTCGATAGCGGATCTTTTTCCCTTCCGTAAGAGCACGCGGCGCGTACGATATAGGGACTTCGGCGAATTTATAGCCACGGCGCGCGAGCGCCGCAGTGAACAACAATTCTGATTCAAAGTGCCCCGCTATAAAATCGCTACTGGCCTCGCGCGGGAAAAGTTTATAACAAGTCCATACATCGGTCAGTGACAAGTCATACAACGCGTTAATAAGCTTGGTTATGAACCACACGCCAAGCCGTGGTATCAAACCGCCGTGGCGAGTTTGAGGATCAAGCGTTCGCGAGCCATATACGACATCAGCTGTACCATTTTCAACGACTGTCAAGAGATTTGGTATATCTGCCGGATCATATTCAAGGTCTGCATCTTGAATGAGCACATAATCGCCTGTTGCTTCTTTCATTCCACGCCGCACTGCCGTTCCTTTACCACCGTTCTTATCAAGATAAATAATATGCATCGTATCTTCATATTTCTGCAGCAGATCGGGCGTGCCATCGTGAGAAGCATCATCTACAACTATAATTTCTGTATCCCACCCGCGCATATTTGTCGCGCGCACGCGCGCCAATAGCTCGTCAATCGTTCGTGCTTCGTTGTAACACGGTATAACTATCGAGACTGATGCCATAGCGTTTTAAGATATAGTAATCCGTATAAAGCAAAAGGGATAATTATAGCTTCTGCTGGCAAGCGATAACGCCCTGTGACAGTAAATCCGATAATAATTGTCGTAAGAGCTAGATAGAGGATAGCCACAAGCATCGTAACAGCGTAAGGAGTGAGACCTTCTTTTCGTATAAAGCGCACCGCGCCAACAAAGAAACAGAGCGTCACGATAATCCATATGATGCGCGCAAGAAGAACCAATATTATAGGCGAACGCAAGTAATGCCCCATAAACCAAAGAAGCTTTAGTGGATCATGCAAAAGAAGAAAGAGTGCTGGAGTCCCCAATGAGATATCTGGCTTAACACCAACAAGCTTAAGCATTTCAAGCACTCCGTCATGGGTGAAAAAAGCAATTTCTACAGTGCCAGCCGTAAGCGCAAGAGATATTGGATGTTCTAGAAGAAGCGGTAGCGCCCGATTCGTATAATCCTGCGCCTCTGCAACATCAGTTTGATTCGGGCCTGACACGCCTTGCGCTTTCAATTTAGTATATTCGGCACCAAAGCTCGTTCCATTTTCTATAGAAAGAACTGACGGCAAAAGATTTGCGTATAAATTAACTCCCGTTTGCGGCGTGAGAGCAAAAACGCCGAACTGTACTTTATTACGATAAAGCCACGGCGCGAGCACAATAAAAAAGACAAGAAGATATGCTCCGGTTCGCACCCATACATCCTTTGTCAAATGGGTGCGCGCTTCCCAGATAATAATGGCTGCAATAATAATCGGCAAATATTCTGTTGTCGGCCGAGTGAGCGTTGCAAATCCCAAAAAAGCAGACGAGAAAATCAAATGGATAAAATTCTTTCGTTCAAAGTACTTAAAGAGATACAATAGCGAGAGGAAAAAGAACAGCATAAAGAGCGGTTCGCTATAGAACAATATGGAATGGAGTATGGACAGCGGCTCCAACGATAAAAAAATACCTGTTCCGAATACAATCGCCTTAGAGGATGAGAGATGTCGC
>MFMU01000015.1:5987-10949 GCA_001781915.1 Candidatus Kaiserbacteria bacterium RIFOXYD1_FULL_47_14
GTAACGGAACGCGGAATGAGTTTGGAGTGAACGGCGCAACACTCTCGCTTGAAAAGCCATTCCCTCTGAGCACATTCTGACTGATAGAAAAATAACCGTCAGCGCCTCTACTTGTAGCTATGAGGTTCCAGTCATGCGCCTGCAGCGCCAAACCGAAATAGAACAACCGCACAAGGAGTGCGAGAAAAAAGATGCCAATCTCGATTTTATGCGCCCGTATGAAAGACATTAATCAGATTCTATCTCACCGTTAGAATGTGCACAATGTCATACGGTATCGCGTACGACATAACTCGGGCGATTTTGAACTTCGCGATAGGTCGCAACCTGGTAAAGCGACATAATACCAAAAGCAATGAACAATAACCCGTTATTAAAAATTACGAATGCAGCAAGAACTGCCGCGCCTCCGATATACTCAAAATCTACAAAGTACTTGTATGCAAGAAGTCCCGTGGTAAGGAGAGCTCCAAATAATGCAAGAGCACATCCAAAAATAAAAATGACTGTCATAGGAAGTGTACTCGACGAAATGATTGCGTTCTTTGCAAGTGAGAATAAGCTACGAAAAGTGTATGAAGAAGATCCTTGGGAACGCTCTTTTGCTTCATAAGAAAGCGAGACGGATGGAAAACCAATCCATCCAGTAAGTACGCGATGAAATTTTTGTCTTTCGGGCAGATGAATGAATTCATCTGCCACTCTTTTACTAATGAGACAAAAGTCCGAGGATCCCGGGATGAGAGGAATATCGGATATTTTATTAAAAAACCAATAGAAAAGACCTGAAGTCGTTCGTTTTATCAAACCCCTATGAGGAGGATTCGGATGAATGGCGCGAACAATATCGTTACCATCCTCCCACTTTTCTACAAGTTCTGGAATCAATTCGGGCGGATGTTGGAGATCGCCATCTATAATAATAATCGCCTCTCCCATCGCTTTTTGGAGACCTGCTTCAATCGCCGCTTCTTTGCCAAAATTGCGTGCGAATCGCACTCCATGCACAATTTTATCTTCTGCGGCAAGCGCCATGATGTGTGTCCATGTTTCGTCTGTACTTCCATCATCGACAAAAACAATTTCGAGAGTATATTCGGGAATTAATTTCCATACATTCTGCAACGCTTCTCGCATAGGCACGATATTATGCGCCTCGTTGTAGACGGGAATAACAACCGACAGTGTCGACGGTGTTTCTGCTTCATGCCTAGCGACCATACAAGCATCTATTAAAGCCGATTTTCAGAAAAAGGTCAACTAATCATCTATATGTATATCTAAAACAATGCTATATTTGCTTTGTGGTTAACTTTTCATGCATACTGAAAAAGACATACAAAAAAAGGTTTCCGATACAAAACGGCATTATGCCGAGACACCATTTGATTTTGGAGAGATAATTCGTGAACAAATATTCAAGCGTGAATTCGTATATGATCTGTTTCAGGAACAAGATTATTCTGACAAAACAATCGTTGATGTAGGATGCGGTACCGCATTTATTGGAAGATACCTTCGCGAGCATCATCCAACATACCAATATCTGGGAATTGATGTAAGTCCTGAAGCTGTGCGCATCGCTCGGGCTTCGGGGATGAATGTTGTTGAAGGAAATAATCTCAAACTTGCACTGCGAAATGAGTTCTCCGAACTGACCATATCCGACGGCGTTATTCATCATACGCCTCTGCCTTTTTGCGCATTCAAAGAGCTGATTCGTATAACCAAGAAAGGAGGGCTTATTAATCTGTATGTGTATAAAAAGTATCACCTGTACCATTTTATCTACCTTGCAACGCTTCCTGTGAGATGGCTTTACCGAACGCATCTTGGAAAAAATATCGTAGAAAATATTATTTTCCCCGTCTTCGATATATGCTATGTGCAACTAGGTAATCGTCTATATTTCAAGAATGACTTTCGAGTACCAAGAAGAGCATCATGGAGCATCTTCGCCGACCAGATACTGACGCCTGTTGCTCACTTCTTTTCCAATGACGACATTGTTTCTTTCGCGGAACAGTACGGATTGGAACTGCTGCGACACCGTATGTCCATTAATGGGCAAGGCCTTCAATTTCTATTTCGAAGACGATTGTAATTATTAGTCAAAGTGGAGTTTTTTGAGCGCTTCCCGTTCGAACTGACGCTCTGATGCATAGTGCCAGTCAATATCGGCTCGACTCTTCTTCCATTCTTGCAATTCTTCATGGAGCGCACTTCCGGGATGAAAAAGCACTTCTATTAAACCAGTTCCTGCACAGGCAATGCCAGATCGAGCAATATATTCATTCATATGTCCTGAATAGAGGAAACCGACAAACCAATCGTTTGTCCGAATACCGCGCGTCCGAGCACTTTGTGTAGCGCGTCGAGACAGTATTGCAAGTGCCCATCGAGTAAAAATATTTACAAGAGACGGCACACCATGCATGAAAAAATTTTCCCGTACGATACGCACAGCATTCACTCTTTGTATAGTTATCAACTCTCCGAAGACAAATGGAATCATATGAACATGTTGGTGGCTGTTTACTATGAATGTATCTACGCCAAGCGCTGTACGGATGATTGCACATTGTGCATCCATCTCAGCGCGCACTTCGTGGCGAAGTGCTGCACGCGTTCGGCACGAACCAAACAGGTACGCTCCCCAGAGTCCCATGATTGAATGTTTGAACATACCATGCGTATCTACAAGATGTGGAATGACCGAAAAAGGCAAAATTGCCTTCCCTTCGGTAAGATTGATATGTATCGCAAGCGCTACTTGAGCCATGCGTTTTTTATATTCTGACAGCGCATAATCAACCGCTTCGCCGTTCACCAAAATGCTCACCATTCGCACTGGTCCATTATCAACAACTTCAAGTATCGAATCAGTAATGCCACGGGTAAGGCCGAAGTCGTCTGCGGTGATTAAAATCTTTTTAGACATTATGCAAGTCGCTAGGCCTGCTACACAAAAACTTCCCCATGACGATATGGTCCATATCCGTCTTAAGGAAACAGCAGACAGCTTCTTCAGGCGTACATACAATAGGTTCTCCTTTGACATTGAACGATGTATTGAGAAGCACTCCGATATCGGTCAATTTTTTGAACTCATTAAGCAGATTCCAATAGCGCTGATTGGTCTTCTTGGATACGGTTTGTATGCGCGATGAACCGTCAACATGTGTCACAGCCGGTATGAGTGATCGAGCAATTTCACGGACTTTGCAGACGAAAATCATATAGGGTGACGGCCCTTCAATTTCGAAATAAAGATGTGCATCTTCTTCAAGCACCGACGGCGCAAACGGCCGATACGGCTCGCGGAATTTTATTTTCCGATTCACAACATCTTTTATATCCGCACAGCGCGGATCCGCAAGAATGCTTCGGTTTCCAAGCGCCCGAGGGCCCCACTCCATTCGCCCTTGGTACCAGCCGATGATTTCTCCGTCTGCGAGCAGAGCTGCCGTCTTTTTCTCAATATCATCAACATATTCGCACACGAGCCCGTGATTCTCTGCAGCAAGACGCATTTCATCTTCCGTATATGCTGGACCCCAATAGGCATGTTCCATTACAAAGGAACGAGGATGTCCGAGCTTTTGATGCCAAATATAAAAACATGCGCCAAGTGCGCATCCGGGATCATATGAGGCGGGCTGCACCCATACATTCTCAAAAATATTTGCCATTTTCAGTTTTCCGTTCGCCACTGAATTAAGAGCGACACCGCCGGCAAGGCAGACATTGTGTTCTTTGGTTTGCGACTGGAGCCATGTACCGATAGCGACAAAAATATCATCAAGTACTTTTTGGCCACTTGCTGCATAGTGCTTGTACTCCCCATGTTCAACCGCATCTTCGTTAATGCAAGGCGGACCAAAACACTCCACCCACTTCTCAGAGAAAACTCTCTCACCCCCAAAGTGAAACGCAGACCACGAATTATCGAATACCAGCTCTCCATCGTTGAATTTGATCATCGAAGCAAATGTATCAGTATATTTTGGCTTTCCATACGGGGCAAGACCCATGACACGATATTCGTCGGCATTAATCTTATAGCCAAGATATTGCGTAAGCGCGCCATAATAGAGCCCGAGGGAATGCGGCAAAAAAAAGCGTTTGCGAACAGTAATCGTGTTGCCAACGCCAACGCCTAATAGCGTCGTACAATGTTCTCCACAAAAATCAGTCGTAAAGATAGCGGCATGATCATATGGTGAAACAAAAAACGCGCTTGCCGCGTGCGCCAGATGATGATCAACATAATAAAATGCACCCTTGAATCCCCTCTTCCGTAGCTGATATGGAATAGCAAGATGCTGAAAAAATGTCTCAACCGATCCGCGGCCTTTTTTCCCGCCACGAAATGTTTCAAGCGATGCGGGGAAATATCGGATAAGCCACCATATTCGCTTCACCAACCCTTTCCATGGTTGCCAATAAAATCCTGCATATTGCACTTCGGTAAGTGTAATTTCAGCCTCTCTTAAGCAATAATTGATTGCATTGTCCGGAAATCCATTGTCGAATTTTTTGCGCGTAAAACGCTCTTCTTCGGCAGCGGCGATCAGTATGCCATCTTTAATCAAAACTGCGGAGCTCTGATGTATGTTGCAGTTAAGCCCGAGTATATAGGTTGGAGATTTCATATTCATTTTTTATTTTAAGTTTAAGATAGTATATTCATGTCTCTTCAGAGCAACTTCGTATAACGAAAGAGATTTCGCGTCCATTTTCATGTATGCGTCAGTTCCTAAAATGATTTTATCAACCTTCCCTTCATCAATTGCCGACAATTGTTCCTTGCCGATAGGCCAGCCAGCCCCCGAGTCAATGTATTGAAAGTAATTGGCACTGCGTATAAAGAATGTTGCCTCAGGTACATTATAAAAGAAAAAAGATGTCGCCGGTGAAACTGTATTAAAATATTCCTCCAAAAAAGCTGTTTTATGACTA
>MFMU01000016.1 GCA_001781915.1 Candidatus Kaiserbacteria bacterium RIFOXYD1_FULL_47_14
GTCAGTTCGTGGTTTGAACTGTTCCCTTCAGTGGGGTAACGAACGCAACCCCTGTTGTCTGTTGCCTATATGGCCAGGCGAGACTGCTCCCTCACGGGAGAGGAAGGTGGGGATGACGCCAGATCAGCATGTCCCTCTGATACCTTGGGCTGCACGCATAATACAATCGCCGGTACAACGGGTTGCAATATCGCAAGATGGAGCCAATCCTTATAAAACCGGCGCCAGTACGGATTGAGGTCTGCAACCGACCTCATGAAGCCGGAATCGCTAGTAATCCCGGGTCAGCCAAACCGGGGTGAATACGTTCTCGAGTCTTGTACTCGGGTCGCCATGCGATCCGAGCATCTAGTTGGTGCCTCTTGTAATAGAGAAGTCCAACCACGCTGTGGCGGCGTGAAGCGAAATCGCAGTGTTGATACCGCGAGGTATGACATGAAGGGCGAAAGTAGCAGTAGGTAGCGTGAACACCAGTTCGTGGCACATAGAGTGGGAGATCCCGCGAGTACAGGGAGAATCCAGCCACACCAATGCTCTATGTGTGTAGTGGTGTCGCGATAGTTATACACAGATGTTCGGGTTACCGTGGGAGATCTGTCATATTCCTCGTTGTATACTAACCTCGAGGTATGGAGATGAGCAATTATCACAAATGATATGGCAGAAGTCAGCAGAGGTCGTAGTACTCCTGTATGAAGGGAAAACGCAATCCGCGTCTTCTCGAGCCAGTGGGGAAGGACCGAATTCGTAGAGAGCCGCTCGATGGAGCATATGTTGCCGGATTTATTGACGGAGAAGGTTCCTTTTCTGTCAGTATCGGCAAGCATAGAACGCTGTCGCGCGGACTTGAGGTGCGTCCAGAATTTGAAATTGAAGTGCGCGCGGATGATCGAGAAATTCTTGAGCGAATCGTTGTCAGTATTGGCTGTGGAAGAATCTATGACTGCTCGTATGAGCGGTACGGATGGTATCCGCATGTCAAATATAAAGTGACGAGTACGCGCGAGATGGAAGAGATTCTCTTCCCGTTTCTTGATCGAAATCCGCTCCAAGCGAAGAAAGCGAAATCGTATATTCTCTTTAAAGAGATTGTACTCTCGTATCGGCGCAAGGAGCATCTTACCGATGCCGGATTTAATAAAATTCTTAAGACGCGCGATCAATTACGAGCTCTCGGAAAGAAAGCTCGTACCTACGGAAACCGCTAGGGTGCAGGAAAACTGCTTGCCCAGTGGTGTGAGTGATTGTGATTATACAATGAAAATCACAACTAGTCAATACCGCCCGTCAAGTCAAGGGAGCTGGGGGTGCCCGAAGGACTGCCTTGCGCAGTACTACGGCAAATTCAGTGACAAGGACTAAGTCGTAACAAGGCACGGGTAGCGGAAGCTGTTCGTGGAACATATCCAAATTGGAACCGATTTTCTCGAAAGGAAAATCATGTCGATCATCTTCTTTGGAAGGTGGAGAAATAGTGCTTATCTCTAAATAGCACTCGGAAGTCGGATAACGTAACCCGATGGCGTTCGAGAGCCACATATGAGCTCTCGAACGGAGCGGAATAGGCGGAACAAAAGAGCGTGCACATCTTTTCTTTTCATAAAACAAAAACACCCCGAAAGGGTGTTTTTGTTTGAACTACATAGGTCTGACCTATGTATGGTTGTCTATTCGGGCTTTTTTTGGTACATATAAAGTACGCGCGCTTAGCTCAGTTGGTAGAGCGTCCGCCTGATACGCGGCAGGTCCTAGGTTCGAATCCTAGAGCGCGCACTGATATTCTTTAAGCACTGTTTCTTTTTGGTATACTTAACCTATGGAAAATAAGATAAGAATTTGTGGATTTGTGGTTACTACCATCATTGTAGGAGTTCTTATTTCTTTCTACAGCGATAACATTTCGAACGAGCCATCATCAACGGCAGTTTCCGTACCGTTTACGAAACTCGCGCAAGGCACGCAATCGATTGTTTCAGCGCGCACCAACTATCTGATTACTTCGACTAGCGAGCTCGAGAAGCTCTGGAAGATGATTGACGCAAAAGAAAGTCCGCCAGCGATTGATTTTACCAAAAACTCCGTTGCCGCTATTTTTGCAGGGGCGGTTTCAAAAGTTGAAGATACGGATGTGCGAACGGTTATAGTGGCGCTCGCAATGCCAGATGGCCGTTGCTTGCCGAAGAACGCAACGACGACACCCTACGAGCTCATTACGCTTCCTTCTACATCACTCGCATTCACGCACAAAGACCAAACTGTAGTTACAGCTTGCGAACAGTAGCTATTTTGATTCTGAACGGGCTAGTTTTTTGAGTTGCATGAGGTCAGTGCTCCATAAAGAGCCGTTCCAGAACTCAAGCGGTTTCAAGTTTGTCTTATAGAGTGCTTTTGCGCCATAGACGGTACCGATATAGTAATGTGCTCGGTCAGATTTTGCCGCACACCGAGTTGCATCGAGCATCAGCCACATACCAAGCGATTGTTTTGCATACGAAAGGTCATAGGCAGAAAACCAGAAATGTCCGAATGTTTTCCCAGAAACTTCAAGCACTGCAGCCACGAGCGTGCCTTCTTTTTCATATACTAAAACGCGAAATGGAAGCGTCCACTCGAGAATAGCATCGAAGCGTTTTGCGGGCATAACTATTTCTCCATGCCGTTTTTTGAAATATTTGAGAAAAAGTGTGCGGATTCGCGGGTCTTTCTTCGCTTCCGAGATTGAAAGTGTTCTAAATGAAAACAAGGCATCAAATCGTTTCCAAATACGCCGATTCTCGCTTGAAAATTCGAATTTTGGGAGTGCGATGCGCGCACTTCGCGCCATATAGAAAACATTCTGCATCGCGGGATCAGCAGAATAGGGAAGAAATCCTTTTTCGTAAAAATCAGCAAGGGAATCTTTCGGTTCAAGTGCCGCATATTCGCAATAGCCAAAACGATAGGTCTGATAGTCATGTCCGAATTCGTTTCGTGTAATTTTCATACAGGAAATTTTTTCGTGAGAGCATTAACGAGCGCAGGAATCGTATCCTCGAGATTGCCAGAAGTAAGAATGAGCACCGCCTCATCTCCGGAGAGTGACTGAAGTACGGCTTCTGGAGTTGTGTAGGGCTGAGCAACACTTCCAACTCGGGCGAGAATCTCTTCGTGCGAGAGTTGTTCATGTGTGGAGGCGCCTTGTGTAGCAGGCGAAGCAATAAAGATTGCAGCGGACTCTCGGAAAACATCGTCATACCAATGAAGATTCGCGCGATTTCTCCAACCGAAGGTGTGCGGTTCAAAGATAATAACGAGCGGCTTGGTGGGGAAATGAAGTGTAATTGCTTCTATCGCCGCGCGCGCTTTTTCATAGGAAGAGCCAAAACCCTCGAAGATTGGAATGCGCGAAAGCGGAGCGATGTTGTTAAGCCGTCGTCGCACACCCTTAAAATCGCGAATGGCAGCAGCTACCTGTTCGAAGGTAACGAGTGAACGCGTAAGCACATACGCAGCCGCACCGACGATATTTTCTACATTGTGCGCGCCTAAAAGAGTCGTCTCAATCTCGCCGAGCATCGCGCCATCTTTAATAAGATGAAATAGCGTTCTCTTTCCATAGCGAATATCAATGGCGCGATAGTTGGCTGAATTATTTTTTATGCCATACGAAACAATCTTCTTTCCTGATGCTTGTGCGAGCGCAAGGGCGCCTGGTTCATCGGCAGAAACAACGACGATGCCATCGTCCGGCATCAGAGAGAGAAGTTCTTGAAAGGGCTTCTGATAATCTTCAAAAGACGGGTACACATTTATATGATCGTGCACAACTGATGTCAGGATGACATCCTGTGGATGCAAATGTAAGAACTTTGCGCGCGCATCGTCGTGTGCAGAAGGATATTCATCGCCTTCAAGAATAAAAGGTGCTGTACTTCCGAGTGTTGCAGGACCGGAAAGCCATGCGGTTTCAACTGGCTCGGCGCCAATAAAATAACCAGCATCGATGCCTGCGTGCCGCAAGATATGCACGATAATCGATGTTGCTGTTGATTTTCCATAACTTCCAGCCACGACTAGATTTTTACGGTTATTCGTAAGCTCGCCAAGCATTTCTGGAAATGAATATATCGGTTTTTTGCTTGCGAGAGCGGCGCGTACTTCTGCGTTTTCTGTTGGTGCTAGTTTTGCATTTCGCCCAATGATGAAGCAGTCAACATCAGTCGGTATATTCTTCGGATCATAGCCGAGGGAAAAAGAAATTCCACTTCGCGATAAGATGTCATGAGGCGGACCGTAGCATTCAGCATCAGAGCCAGTCACTGCCCAGCCAGCTTCCTTCAGAAGGATCGCTGTCGCACTCATACCAACGCCCGCGATACCGATAAAATGTACTTTTTGCATAGAAAGACAGTGTAACGGTTTTTGACCAAAAAAAGAAACGGCCGATTCCCGAAGGATCGGCCGCAACAAAATTGAAAGATGGCAATTAAACATTATTTTAGAGATGTTTAACTACCACAAGGTTTCTTCTCCTAACATCTTCGCCATCGCGCGTATGCGCCATGGCTGGGAATTGATTGAGAGAATGCGTTGCTGTCGCATTCTGAACCCCAATCATTCTTGCTTGCGCCAGAAATATTTTCTCCAGATTGAGGAAAATACTTCCGTTTTCTTTACTGACGCCATCCGGACACCATGTACCAATGAATGCAGCGAGCCGACGATTCTGCTCGCCATACATCCAATGATTCACATCGTGTCTGAATGCTTTCTCCGGAATTGAGAACAGCATCCTCATCTCGATTTCGCTTGGGCGGACTCCGAATGCCTTAACGATGGCATACACGACACTGAGATGTGTTCGTGTTGGCTCTCTCATTAACACTCCAGGGTCAATGAGCGAATCGCGCCCGGCGTGTGCCACAATCATGTGATTACTGGCAGTCGCGATAATAACTGGGCAGCCAGCAGAACTCATTACGAATGCTTGACCTTTTTTCAGAAAAATACCGTCCGCAGGAACAGTACTGTTTCGATGTAACCTAACACCTGTTCCAAGGTCGATCTGTTCTTTTAGCTCTCCACCATCGATGATGATGGCACTTGAAGACGCAACATTTGGAGCATACGCTTTGTGCACGCCCATTTTTCTCAATGCATCATAAAGCTGTTTGACCAGCTCTTGATTTTTGTTGGCGTCGTGTTGCGTTTGAAGTGGTTTTAGACCCCAGTTCCAATGCTTCTCGTTAGGACACCATACTCCAATCCTTGCTTTCATTTCCGGCAGGTTGACTCTGTAGCACATCAGCTCGTCCTCCTTGTAAGTGGGTTGTACTTCCGATTTCAATAGTACCGCATTATTTATTCAGGTCAACATGCTTGAGAGAAGCAAGTGCGGTACAGTATTGGTATGGGAGTCCTCTCAATTGTCGCCACACCAATAGGGAATCTGGAAGATATTACCCTGCGCGCTTTGCGCACACTGAAAGAATGCACTGTTATCTATGCCGAGGATACGCGCGTGACGAGCAAACTTCTTGCACGATATGAAATAAAAAAGCCAATACTGCGCCTCGACGCTGTGACAGAATTAAAAAAGATTGATGAGATACTCGCACGGCTCGAAGAGGGAGAACGAATTGTCTTTGTAAGCGATGCAGGTACGCCGGGCATTTCCGATCCTGGAGCACGGC
>MFMU01000017.1:0-12952 GCA_001781915.1 Candidatus Kaiserbacteria bacterium RIFOXYD1_FULL_47_14
TGCATACCAGGTATGCACATTGTCTATTTGAAACATAAGAGTAGTATCGCTCATGGATAGTGAACCTTGTCAGATAGTTACATTTCGCCGAATCATTCTAGGAAAGGGAGGTTACCATGAAATGTGCAGGAGTATCCGTATGGGATTCAGAAGGTAATCAAACACTCGAACCTATCAGCCAAAGCGATTTAGAGAAAAGACCACTCGGTAAACTCTTTATTGAGCTTATCGAAGAGAATGTGTGGTCACATGAATATATGGTCGATGCAACCTTCCATGGAAATCTGTCATTCTTGACAATCAAACATCCGGCATTTCACCCATCCAACAAGTCTCTCTCAATCACGAACGGGAACATGGGGAATGATTACAGTGTTCTCCATGTTGAGCAGTTAGTACGCACTCATATCCGCGATTCTCTGAAATCAATCGAGCTTGAATCGATGACTTTACAAGGTAAGGAACTCGATCTTAAGCGAACACTCAGACGCATCGATGCGGAAAAAGAAGCCGCACGCGCGAAGTAGAGTACGAGAAATGGCGAGTCGCACTGCGACTCGCCCTTCTTTTTTATTACTATTTCTAATTAAACACTTTATCAACCAGCCCGTACTTTTTCGCTTCGTCTGCGGTCATAAAGAAGTCGCGTTCGACATCTTTCTCGATCTTCGCGATTGGTTGGCCGGTATTCTTCGAGAGAATTTTATTCAACACCGCGCGGAGTTTCAGAATCTGCTTCGCGGTAATCTCGATATCGGTCGCCTGTCCCTCGGCGCCGCCATGCGGCTGATGAATCATTATCTCGGCATTCGGGAGTGCGAATCGCTTACCTTTCTCTCCTGCCGAGAGAAGAATCGCCGCACCCGATGCCGCCATACCAACACACACCGTCGAGACATTCGGCTTTACATGATTCATCGTATCTACCATCGCCAATGTCGCGGTGACCGAACCGCCAGGAGAGTTTATGTAGAGCGAGATATCTTTCTTCGGATCTTCTGCCTCGAGGAAGAGAAGCTGGGCGATGACGAGATTTGCCACATCGTCATCGATAGCACCGCCAAGGAAAACGATACGCTCCTTCAAGAGACGCGAATAAATATCATACGCGCGCTCGCCAAACTGGCTTTTCTCGATAACCATCGGTACAAGCATAGAGGCGCGAGGTTGAGTGTGTGTCATAGATAAAAAATTATTGAGCTATTGATTCTGCGGGAACTTGTTCCTGTGAAATCCTCTTCCCCCATGAATAGAATGCCCCGACGACAATCATCATAACGATGATAACAATCGAGATAACGACACCCCAGGACTGTTGTTTGGGCGAGGGCATTGATGGCAATGTTTCTCCGGGCGGAAGAAGCGGTTCGTTTTCCATATTATTTGTCGAGATACATCTTTCGCGCGCGTTCGAACGCCACTTCGGCTGCAGCGCGTCCTTCGAAGTCGCCAACGACCACTTCTTTCTTCTGAATCTGCTTGTAGGTCGCGAAGAAGTGTGCGATTTCTTTCAACACATGCTGATTTGCATCAGTAATATCCTTCACTTCAGCATAGCGCGGGTCGCCTGAAGCAACAGCAATAATTTTTTCATCTGCTTCGCCGCCATCAATCATATGCAAGAGACCAATCGGACGCGCCGGAGCGAGGATACCTGACACGAGCGGATGGGTCGTCAGAAGAACGACATCAAGCGCATCATGGTCATCCCAAAGTGTCTGGGACACGAATCCGTAGTCGAAAGGGTAGTCCTGTGCGGAATGCATCACGCGGTCGAGCTTGATGATGCCCGTCTTTTTATCAATCTCGTATTTGTTATGAGAACCCTTCGGAATTTCAATAATGACATTCATTTCTTCTTTCGTACCCGGATCAATATCGTGCAATAAGTTCATATAAGTAAAATATACAGATAATAATTTATTCGTCTTTTGCGATATCGCGGTCTTCTTCTGCGTCAGCGGCGGTCTCGTCGCTCGCAGGGAGTTCTGTCAATTCTTCTTCTGCGGGAAGTTCAGTTATCTCTGGCGTTTCTTCAGTGATGATTTCTTCACTCTCTGTTGGCATAACGCCCGCTGTTTCAGCTGGATCCTCTTCCTGCGACACAGCGACTGATTCGCCGTCAGAACCAGCGACTTCAGTACCTCCCGTAGAGATAATATCAATATTCCAGCCCGTCAGCTTCGCCGCGAGGCGTACATTCTGTCCGCCGCGGCCGATAGCGAGCGATTGTTCATCTTCAGAAACTGTCACGGTCGCGCGATGATCCGCCTCGTTAAGCACAACTTCAATCGGTGTTGCGGGGGAGAGCGCTTCTTTTACGAATTCTTTTGCGTCATCGTTCCATTCGATGATATCGATGCGCTCGCCGCCCAGCTCGCTCATCACGGTCGAGACGCGCACCCCGCGCTGACCAACGAGAGAACCAACCGGATCAACATGCGTTTCCTTCGAAGAGAGCGCTATTTTAGTGCGACTGCCAGGCTCGCGCGCGAGCGCCTTCACCTCTATTGCACCGCTCGCAAGCTCGGGCGCCTCTAATTCAAAAAGCTTCACAACAAACTTCGGATGCGCGCGAGAAAGCCGCAGATAGACACCGCGAAACCCCTCGTCCACCGCGTAGAGATATGCGCGAATGCGCTCGCCCATACGATATCGCTCGCCCGGAATCTGTTCTTCATACGGGATGATGCCGGTTGTACGCCCAAGATCAACAAAGATTGCACCGCGCTCCATTCGTTGTACGATGCCACTTACGATTTGGCCCTTTCGCTCGCTAAATTCTTCCATCATTGAGGTCTTCTCGGCTTCGCGCACCTTCTGAATGACCACCTGCTTAGCGGTCTGCGCCGCGATACGACCGAAATCGTCCTGCGGTTCGAGCGGGAAGATAATCTGTTCGCCAACAGCGGCGTCACGCTTCATAAGTCGCGCGTCATTGATGAGAATATGCTTCTCGGTGTCGAAACGCGGCAATTCGCCATCGGCAAGCTGTTCTTCTTCGTTATGAAATGAGTGCATATGGCTATGTTCATATGGAATTTCTTCGCCAGCGATAGGGAAACGCACGGTTGTGTCGTCCACAATCGTTTTAATCTGTTCGAAGGAGATAGTGCCGGTGTTGAGGTCCAATTTGGCGTGTACGACCTGTCCGCGCTTGCCGTATTCGCGCTTATAGGCGGTCGCCATCGCACTCTCGATGGCTTCAATCATCGTCTCGCGGCTGATGCCTCGATCCTCGAACTCTCCGAGCACTGCATTGATGGTTTTCAAGTCAATCATATGGAATATGTATGTCGCACATTTTTAATCTGTCTAACGCCTAGTCTACCATTTCTAACAAAAATGCCCGCATCACGGACATTTCAGATACTTACAAGATACCAGATTCTTTTTTACGCGTCAACACAAAAAGAAAAGAGCCACCTAATTGGTGACTCTGTGCCCTTGCGGTCTCGCCTCGGCTTATTTTATTCGTCCGAGATCCCCGCTCACGCCTTGGGTTAGGCGGCTGTGTGAAGGCATTAATTGCTCTTCTTCTTTGTGCCAAAGAGAAAGAGAATTAAACCAACCAGGAAGGCTGCTGCTGTGGACAAGTGGAGCGAAAGAGCCTCCGACCATGACCATACCATCCCATACATCAGGACAGTGCAGTTTTCTCCCTGAAGGTGTGCCTTCATGAAAATTCCTCCAGCGATGAAGACATTGAGGAAACAGAGTCCCAAGAAAATGCTGATGACCAGCACTTTCACAAAGATCTCTAATCCTCTCACAAAAACCTCGGCAGCTTTGTCAGGTGTCATTTCCTTCTCCTTTTTTATTTTTTCGTTTTGTATTGTCGTCAAAGAACATTCTGTTTCGTCCTGTGTGATTTGGCATTTCCAAACCGCCGGACTTGGACTTTTCAGTCCTCATCAGTCCCGACCCAATCGAGAGACAGAGAGAGGTTTTGTCCGGACCTCTCAAACCGGGCGTGTTCCTTCAAAGAAGGATGTCCCAATCACCTCAGATTGTCTGGGTTATGACGAACCCGACAAACCTATGATTGTGTGATTTTCAATATCAAGTCGTCATCTTGATATTCCGGATTATCCCCACGATCGAGGGGACGCCCAAGGGTGTGCGCTTACCCAACGGAGCAGGCCTATCTATTTCCATCTCTCAAGAGATAGGAACACATAGCCCTGTTCCGTTTTTATCTATATTTAAAAGAACAATTTTCTGTTTCGTCCTTTTGGACTCATCAGGGGAGAAAACATCTCCCGACAGAAATCCGTATCGTGGATTAATCGGATGGTAGTCATTATCGGCGTTGACCTTACCGTGCCAATCATTACTGACTGGCAAGTTTGCAGTTATTTCCATCACCTTACATGCAAACCATTTAACCCCGCGGTTGTTGAAGGCGGCTTCCGCTAATCCATCGGCTCGAGCTTTTTCGTCTTAAAGACGATCTGCTCGAGCACCTCGTAGTGGGAGAATTGAAGCAGGTCGCGCCCGCTCTCATCCTTTCCCTCAACGATGGCCCGGCCGAACTCATCGCGCTCGAACTGTGCGCGAATGAGAACGACCCCGAGGTCGCGCTGCCGGTCCACCAACCTTATTAAGGCCGGGGGTGGCGCCTGCACCTCGACAGCGACGATTTCGCCACCGGTCTCGGACTCAATCCTCTGAATGAGCTCCTTGACAGAAGCGACAGCGTCGTCGCCGTAGCGGATGTCATCGGTTACGACCACAAGGTCGCTTCCGAAGACGCTCTTCAGGAACGCCTCACGAGCGGCGTCGAACGGATGGCGGGTGATTCTAACGAGGACTTTCATTTGCACTCCTTCTGCGGCCTTTGCCGCGAATTAAAGAACATTGATAACTTATTTATCAGTAGTGCTATGATAGCGCATCAGTATAGTTTGTCAAGTGTTTTATCACACCTTTTTATGATAAAAGCTTGACAGAAATATCACATAGAATATACTCTTTTTACCGCCTATGAAACAAAATCATGATAAAAAGGGGAGTGAGCGACTTCTTAAAAATCTAGAAAAGATTGGTTTAACCGAAAAAGAAGCCAGAATATATGTCTATTTGGTAGGGAGAACTCTAGAGGTTGGAAGCTCCAAGATTGTTACTGCTACTGGCTTACACGGTCAGTATGTCTATACCGCCCTTGAATCCCTTGAAGGTAAGGGGTTGGTAAAGCATGTAATCAAAAATAACCGCAAAAAGTGGAGCGCTAACCCTCCTGCGCGCATAGAATCGCTTATTGACGAAAAAAGAATAGTGGCAAATGAAGCACGAGACATGCTCGAAAAGATGTTCGGCCACCAGTATGAGCAAGAGTTCGAAGTGTACCAAGGTGAAGATCAGTTTGTTGCGAATGAACTTAAAATGATTGAGGAAGCGGAAAAAGATAGCTTTATAGATATTATTGGAGGCGGCGGAGACAAATTTAAAGAAACGCTTGGGGAAAGTCATGAATTCTACGACAAAAAGAGTATTGAAAAAAATATCGCCGTCAGATATATAGGGACGGGCGAACAGCAAAACTATCTGGAAAGAGTAAAAGGGTCACGCGTGAATTTCGATTTCAGAATTATGCCAAAGTTTAACAACAGCAGTGTAAACACTTTAATTTATCCTGATCAGATACAGTTCCAAATATACGGCGATCCTGTTTTGGTTTTTAAAATAAAAAACGAGCAGATTGCACGCGACTACAGAACATTTTTTGATTCCCTTTGGAATCTTTGCGGCGAACATTAGTTGTGAAAAGCGTGCCTCGCCAAGGGCGAGGCACGCTATACTATTTTTATATGCATGTCTCGGATGGGGAATTGAAAGAATTCATTATTGACTCGGGTCTCGTCGCCAAAAAAGAAATCGATGACGCCCTCGAGGAAGCGAAGACGCGCGGACAATCGCTCGGCGACATACTCGTCTCGCGAGGATCTCTGACTGAGGACGCGCTGCGGCGCATTCACTCGTATGTGCTCGGTATCCCGTTCGTCAATTTGAAAGAGTTTCGCATCCCCGCTGATATTCTCTCGGTTATTCCAGAGCCAATCGCACGCACGCACAATATTATCGCGTATAAAAAGAACGAGGACTCGCTCGAAGTGGCGATGCTCGATGTTGAAGATCTTGCATCCATTGATTCGGTGCGCAAGAAAACAGGGCTTAAGATATTGCCACGGCTAACTGACACTGAAAGCGTCAAATATGCGCTCCTGCAATATCAGAAATCGCTCAAAGACGAATTCGGTGGCATTATTGCAACTGAGGCAGGCAAGATTCGCGTTATTGCAGAGGACAATAAAGATCTCTCTAGCGATGATTTGAAAAAAATGGCCGAGGACTTGCCGATTGTGCGCATTGTCGACACACTCCTCCGACACGCTATCGTACAAGGCGCTTCCGACATACACATTGAGCCGATGGAAACCGAGGTGCTGGTTCGCTATCGCATTGACGGCATTCTCCACGATGCGATGACCCTGCCAAAGACCGCCGCTGCAAGCATCGTTGCACGCATTAAGGTACTTTCAAATTTGAAATTGGACGAGAAGCGTCTTCCACAGGACGGCCGATTTAAGATGGAGACGGAAGCCGACCGTGTTTCCTTCCGTGTTTCGATTCTTCCGACATTCTTCGGCGAGAAGACGGTCATGCGCCTTCTGCGCGAGACCGGCGAAGGATTCACGCTCGAAGTGCTCGGCCTACACGGCGAGAATATGGAACGCATTCACAGCGCACTGAAACAAACGACCGGTATTATCCTAATTTCTGGCCCCACGGGCTCCGGCAAGACGACCACACTCTATACGATGCTCGATATTCTTAATCAGCCAGATGTAAACATCTCGACGGTCGAGGACCCAATCGAATATCAGATGAAACGCATTAATCAAACGCAGGTGAATCCAACTATCGGCTTCACTTTCGCCAACGGCTTGCGCTCGCTCGTGCGCCAAGACCCGGACATTATTATGGTTGGCGAAATCCGCGATGGCGAGACCGCCTCGCTCGCCATTAATGCGGCGCTGACAGGGCATCTCGTGCTCTCCACTATCCACACGAACAGCGCCGCGGGCGCGATCCCGCGCCTTATTGATATGGGCGTCGAGCCATTCCTTCTTGTTTCGACGGTTCGCGTCATCATCGGACAGCGACTTGTGAGAAAACTGTGCGACAACAAGGAAGAATATGCGGTTGATGCCGCGATGCGCGCGAAGATAGCGAGTGAAGATGATTTCGCTGCTGCATTTAAGTCCCTGAAAGATGAAAAACTTCTGAAAGCAGACGCCACGCTGAACGATCTACACTTCTATCGGCCGATGCCGGGAGCGGGGGGCGAGGATGGCTATAAGAGCCGCATCGGCATTCATGAAGTCCTCGCCGTTACTCCAACTATCCGCGATTTAATGCTTCACTCCGGTACGACCGACGCGCTCGAAGCGCAGGCGAAGAAAGAAGGAATGCTCACTATGCTCCAAGACGGACTCTATAAAGCCGCGCGCGGCATCACCAGTGTTGAAGAAGTGCTACGGACGGTGAACGAATAATATGGAATCGCCGGCATCTGAAATACAAATGAAAGAGTCGAGGACTTTTGCATTTATAGATAGAACTAACTTGGATAGAACGACAAACAAAACAGGGCTATGAAGCAAGGGTAAAATCTTCAAAACCACAAAAAGATAAAATAAAGGAACATCCTTATACATGTGGAATTTGTGGAAATAATAACAAGCTGACTGTGATTTATCCTGGGGCGTTAAAATCAAATTGCGATGTTGATTTGACAGTAGATGCAATGCTGCTTGTAGATATAGCCACAGAATTTCTTTTATTTACAGGCGACGGAGATTTCGAAGCTCTGATTATCTATGCTATGGAACACGGCGTCCATGTACATATAGTTTCTAATACAAGAAGAGACGAGTTCGGAGATAAAAGATTTTCAACTAGACTTCAAAATTTATTGGAAGAGGAAATATCGTCTGGAAAGAGAAGATCCTCATTTATAGACATAAACGATTGGAAACAAAGCATTAAAAAGAGAGAACCGCCCTCAAGCGTGGCGGTTCTCGAGCGAACATAGCTAGTATATCCCTTTCAGATGAGATTTGCAAGAAGCTGTGAATAACATTAATTTATGGCTTAAAACAATCGGGAAATCAAATCCCAGATCCAAGGATATGTCCACGCTAATAGACCAATAATTATGATGCCAGCCAGTAAGATGAGGATCGTTTTCATACCTTAGAAATTAACACACTACCAGCAGTTATCTAAAGGATGCCCACTGTCACCACCACTACAAGGGTTTCCCATTACCTGATTTCTCTCGTAATTTCTCATATCAGGTTGAGTATTTTTAGAGTTTCCCCACAACACCATCACCAGAACCCAGATAGATATAAAAACTATTCCCGCAACAGTTTCTTTCATACATGTTTTTGTTTAGTGAAAGGAAAGATAAAAATAGTCAGTGTCTCCAAAGGATACGATGAAGTTCCGGGAATAAAGGAGTGGCTTGAACTCAAAAAGGAGGTTAAAGAATCAGGAATCACTGTCATAGATAGCATTTATTTTGACGAAAACTCGATTACTGGCGGCGGCTCAAAATACAACAAAGATAAATTTGATGACTATGAGCTTCCGCTTTTCTACAAAGATTCTCAGAGAGAGATTCCTTCGTTAGACGAGCTTGAGATGATGGTCTCTTCATGGGACAAAGACCGTCAGAAGAAATTTTTTAATAAGTTCAAGACATATCAGAATTTCCTTGATGTCTATACTAACGGGTTTAAAAATACGATAATCGTTCCTTGCGATTATAGAACCATGGCTTCTAATGCTGGGTCAGAAGAGTATATGTATAAGGGGGAAGGGGGTTGGAGTTGGGCAATTCCTTATTTCTCCGGAGTGTTTGCACTTGCTTTGCAGGTCAATCCATCCCTAACAAATGACGAATTTTTGGAAATAGTAAGGGAAACCGCTGGCAAAAATAAAAAAGGAATCAAAGTAATTAATCCGGAAGGAATCATTGAAGCTATTAAGAAATCAACGAAATAACCGCCTCACTTTTTCGTAAAAGTTCTCACGAACTCCGACAAGATGAAAAGTTATTTCTTTCTTTTCTTCATTAACGGTATACACAGCGCGATAGGCGATGCTATTAATTGAAAAGTGGAATGAATACAGGAAAGAAAGAGAGGAAGAAAGTTTTTCTCCAGCGTACGGATTTCGTTCAATGATTTCAGTTTCCTTGAATAAGATCTTGCGAACGGTTAGCGGCAATTTCTTAATTGAGCGTTTTGCTGAATTAGAAATGAACCGCCGATACATGAGGAAAGAGTTTCCTAGTGAACCAAAATGCTACGCAGAGAAGATACTTTTCGCGTTTTAGTATCAGAAAGACTTCGACGCAAATCGCCAACAAGTTTTTTATCCATAAGAATAGAAAGTGTTTCTTCGTCTGCGGGCGCGAGAAACGGCTTCAGCGTGAAAAGGCGAGTGATACTCTCCCGAGCTTCTTCAAAAGCCAATATGTTGTTCTTATGCGGCGAGATAAGTGTAGCCATGAGGTTATAGTAGCATAAAACTCCGTGTCTGCATGCTACGATTATTATTGATGAAATTCAGCGTCACCATACAGAAAGAGGGAGTACCGAATCAGACGCGCACAATCGAGGCGGCATCGCACTTCGCGGTGTACGACCAAATACAGAAAGAGGGGGGCGTGGTGGTAAGTATTACCGATAATGCAGGAGGATTTACGCCTCCGTCATGGTTTTCTATTTCTATCGGCACCGAAGTGAAGCGCGCTGAAATCGTCCGATTGACGAAAAATGTATCTGCAATGCTTTCTGCCGGTCTCCCACTTGCGCGCGCACTCTCGGTTATTGAACGGCAATCAAGCAACAAATACCTAAAAAAAATTGCTGCGGGACTCTCCGAATCAATCAAGAAAGGATCTTCATTCACTGAAGCATTAGCGCAATATCCCAAGGTTTTTCCTGAAATATTTATCGCGATGGCGCGAGCAGGCGAGGAATCGGGCTCCTTGGCCAATTCTCTCAATGTCATCGCTCTCCAGATGGAACGCTCTGAAGAACTGGCGCGTAAAATTCGCGGAGCCATGATTTACCCAGCAATTATCCTCTCAACCGTTGCCACTGTTGGCATTCTTATGCTCATCTTCGTAGTCCCGACACTGACCAGCACCTTTACCGAGCTTGGCGTGCAGGTGCCGCTCGCCACGCGCATCATCGTCACTTTGTCGAACTTTATAGTTGCTCATGTTATATTCGTCTTTTCAGCAATTATCGTGCTTGTGATAGGCAGTATCGCCTTCTTTCGCTCTCGGATAGGGAGCAGGACTGTAATCGCTACCGCATTGCATATGCCCGCCATAGATGAACTAGTGCGCGAGACATATTCGGCGCGCGCTGCTCGCACCCTTTCAGCACTTCTTTCTTCTGGCGTTCCGGTTCTTGATGCACTTTCTATAACAAAAGAGGTCGTGCATGTTAAAGCGTATGCTGATGTGATAGGAGAGGCAGAGGCGCGTGTGAAGAAAGGCGAACTTCTTTCTGCCTCCTTCGCCGAACACACTCATCTTTATCCTATTTTGATGAGCGAAATGCTTTTGGTAGGAGAGGAAACTGGGAAGGTTGCCGAGATGTTAAAGCAAGTCGCAGAGTTTTATGAGGAAGATGTTGCCGAGAAGACAAAAAACCTCTCGACCATCATTGAACCGGTTCTTGTTTTATTCATTGGCGTTGTCGTTGGTATCTTTGCTATTTCAATGATCGCGCCAATTTATTCGCTTTCATCTGTATTTTAATGTTCCGCTTCTCCCGCGGGTTTACCCAGCACCAAAACGCTTCTACGAAGCGTTTTGGTGCTGGGTTTAGTTTCATTGAAGTTATTGTCGCCATTTTTATTATGAGCGTTATGCTCCTTCTGCTCCAGGCGGTTGTGCGGAGCAATGTCTTGGTGAGAAGTTCGAAGAATCAAGGTATCGCGCTTTCAATCGCTCGTAACGAACTCGAGATTTTACGCAGTGGCGGTTACGCAGCACTTCCGCAAAGTGGATCATTCCAAGACATCCTTTTGAATTCTCTTCCTCAAGCAGCCACCACAACGCTTGCGATTAGTACCTATAACGCAAAAACAAAACAAGTATCCGTAAGCGTTATATGGCTGGAACCAGGATTAAACGCATCAAGCACTGTTTCGCTCTCGACGCTTATTACTCAAACCGGCGGACTTCTATGAAAAAGACCTGCCACTGCGGTTTTACCCAGCATTATAGGAATAGTGCTGGGTTTACCTTTATCGAGACGATAATTGTTGTTGCGCTTAGTGTTTGTATGATGATTGCGCTCGGCTCGTTGCTCTACAGTTTCAATTCTATTTCAAGTTTTCAGCAGGCGTCATTGCAATCATCCGGCTCGGCGAGCATAATACTGCGCGAGATAGAATCGCTCGCGTTTCCCGCCAATGCGATACTGCAGACGCACGCATTCTCAAGTGCATCGTATACTTCTTCATCAACGGCGCTTGTTCTCGAGATTCCTTCTATCGATAGTTCTGGAAACACTATCGCCAACACTCACGATTATGCAGTAATTTATAGTGTCGGAACGAATGTCTATCGTCTCCTCGAAGCAAATGCTTTAAGCGCGCGTTCGTCTGGCACAAAAAAATTAAGCTCTACCATAAATACTCTTTCGTTCTCGTATGACAACACGGACATTACTCAAGCCAGCATCGTCACTGTTGATGTACAAACGCAATCGCAAGTGAAGCAAAACATTCTCTCTGATCATCGGAATGAACAAATCAAATTGCGTAACTATTAATTCTGTATGCGCTATTCATCTCACACCGCCAAATTTCACCGAGGATATGTACTCGTTCTCGCTTTGGTCTTCCTCGGAATCTTCTTCACGGTCTCAGGCGCCTACCTGAATTCAGTAACGAGCTCTGCAAGAATTGCTCGCTACGACATCGCAAGCGCACAAGCACTCGCGATTGCTGAGGCCGGCATAGATAAGGCCGTCTATCAGCTGAATCAAAATCCTTCTTATGCAGGAGAAACAAACACAGTGCTTGTCCCCGGAGTGTTTACGATAACGGTCTCGACTATTGACGGGTCTACCAAGCAGATTACGGCGACCGGCTTTGTACCAAATAGTACTAATCCCGTAGCAACAAAGATTATCAAAGCGAATGTGAGTATAAATAATTCAATTATTTCATTCCATTACGGGATTCAATCGGGGAATGGTGGATTCCAAATGGAAAATAGTTCGACCGTCACCGGCAATGTATTCTCTGGCGGTTCGATTATCGGAGACAGCCAAAATTATATATACGGAGATGTTGTTTCTTCAGGAGATAACGGATTGGTGTATGGCATCCATGCAACAAGCTCGGTGTATGCGCATACCATCGGAAATTCCTCAAAAAGTACGATTATCGATAAAGACGCATACTATTATTCCACCAAGACCAATACGACCGTGCATGGCGCCTCGCATCCGAATAGCGCCGATCAGCCGACGGTTTCTTTGCCGATATCAGACGACCAGATCGGCCAGTGGGAAACGCTTGCTGCCGCCGGAGGAACAGCAGTGTGCCAAGATGGGTTATACAGCATCTCTTCCGGCAGCGTAGATATCGGACCAGTAAAAATCCCTTGTGATCTAGAAATCAGCAATAGCGCTATCGTAACGATACACGGCTACATTTGGGTCATGGGTAATATTTCCGTTACAAATTCTGCCGAAGTGAAAATGGCCCCTGAATTAGGAGCAAACAGTGTCGCCATCATCGCTGACGACCCGACCGATTTGATGAACGGAAGCAGAATAACGGTCGCCAATACGGCAACATTCCAGAACTCTGGAACGCCCGGCTCATTCATCTTCCTGATTTCTCA
>MFMU01000017.1:13000-24531 GCA_001781915.1 Candidatus Kaiserbacteria bacterium RIFOXYD1_FULL_47_14
CAACAGTGCTTCTGCTCTGGTCGCCTATGCGGCACACGGACTTATCCCGCTCGCCAACAGCGTTTCATTAAAAGAAGTCACGGCATACAAAATAAAATTGCAAAATTCAGCTAATGTTATTTACGACACCGGCCTCCCAAGTGTCGCATTTGAATCAGGACCGGGCGGAAGTTGGGATTTTATTCCTGGCACCTACTCTATTGTTCGTTGATTCCAGTAGGTGTCTCGAACCTGCTATCATTCTAGTATGCTCATTGTTGCAAATTGGAAAGCATATATTGAGGACTTCGAGAAAGCGAAAAAACTTTTTGCCATAAGCAAAAAACTTATGCGGACGATTGACTGCAACATCGTACTCGCGCCACCTGCGCCCTTGCTCGGCGCGCTCGCGTTCCGAAACAAGTCAAAAATCGCCTTCGCGGCGCAAGATGTTTCAGCAACGACTGGTGGCGCGGAAACCGGCGAAGCGACCGTTCAAGCGTTCGCAACCGTCGGTGCAACCTATGCAATCATCGGACATTCCGAACGCCGCGCAGTGGGCGATACTGATGCGATTGTCGCCAAGAAGCTCGCACACGCATTAACGCAAGGGCTTACTCCTATATTATGCATCGGCGAGAGCGAACACGATGATGAAGGGCGGTATCTTGCAGTTGTGCGCGAAGAATTAACTCGCGCAATTGAACCGCTCGCACCAAAGGAACGCACAGAAATCATCATAGCGTATGAACCTCTTTGGGCGATAGGGAAGAATGCTTCGGCTGCGATTAAGACGAATGATCTTACTGAAATGGTGCTCTATATTCGTAAAATACTCGCGGAACTTCTGCCTGGGAAAAGTTCCGCGCATTCTCTGGTGCTCTATGGTGGTTCAGTTGAATCAGGAAATATCCGCGCACTTGCTGCCACTTCAGGCGTTGATGGTTTCCTAGTCGGACACGAATCAGTCGACCCGCATGCCTTCACCCAGCTCGTAAAGCAACTCGACCAGCACCAAATCAGATTTGATGCTGGTCGAGCATAATATGCGAAGTATTCGCGACATAAAATTATTTGAAAGCATTCCTATACTGGTGCGCGCGACGCTCAATGTACCCACTAAGAATGGGGAAGTGACAAATGATTATCGCCTGCGGCGGGCGCTGCCGACGATTCGATTTCTTTCTGAACGAGGTGCAAAAGTTATACTCATCAGCCACATCGGAGAGAAGGGAACTGAAACACTCGCGCCAATCGCCACGAGATTAGGAAAACTTATTTCCGGCGTTTCATTTTTCAGAGAGACAGTTGGTGCTGGCGCGCGATCCGCGATTCGCGAGCTTGCACCCGGACAAATTCTCGTTCTAGAAAATCTGCGCCGTAATGCAGGCGAGCAGACAAACGATCGTGCGTTCGCGCGCGAGCTTGCCGCACTGGGCGACATATTTGTTCAAGACAGTTTCGATACCTGTCACCGAGTACACGCTTCCATAGTCGGTGTTCCAGAAATTCTACCCAGCTATGCAGGATTTCTTCTCGAAGATGAAGTGCGAGAATTATCGTACGCGCTCACGCCAAAGCATCCTTCGCTCGCCGTTATTGGCGGAATGAAATTCTCGACAAAAGAGGCAGTACTGACGCGATTACTCGCTATTTACGATAAGGTTTTTATTGGCGGAGCGCTCGCGAACAGTTTCTTGAAAGCGTCAGGAAAGGAAGTGGGCAAGTCGCTTGTTTCGACTACCGATGAAAACACGCTTAAAAAGTTCATTGCCAACCCGAAACTCGTTCTGCCGATTGATTCTGTCGTCAAAAATGAAAGTATTTTCGACCACGGCCTCGGCACGATGGCGCTTCTAGCCGATCTCGCGCAAAAAGCGAAGACGATTCTCTGGAACGGTCCTTTAGGGAAGTATGAAGATGGATTTAGAGGAGCGACAAACGCATTTGCGCGCGCCACAGCCGATTCAGGCGCGCACTCAATAGTCGGCGGCGGCGACACTGTCGCTTCCATCGAAGGTCTCGGACTTCTCTCGCGATTCTCGTTCGTCTCCACCGGCGGCGGCGCGATGCTCGATTTCCTCGCTCGCGGCACCCTCCCGGGTATTGAAGCGCTCAACTAGGCAAACGGCTCATTTCCTGCCATTTGAGCCGTTTGGCTTCTGAAATGAGCCGTTACGCTAGGTTCGCGCGGATTTTGGCGGCGATTTCGGCAGCAACACCGGCAAGATAATTTTTTTGCGGCCAGTTGGAGAACTCCTCGCGAGACAGACGCGGAATGATGTGGAAATGGAGATGTGGAACAAGCTGTCCGGCGGCTTCTCCGTGATTTGAATTAATGTGTACGCCATGCGCGCCGACCGCATCGCGCACGGCGGGCGCAATCTTCCGCACGGTACGCATCACCGCTTCAAGATCCTTCTCTTCTACATCGAAGATATTCTCTGCTAACTTTTTGGGCATCACCAGGGTATGGCCTGGAGTAGTGGGTTTCACATCCAAAAAAGCGAGCGTGTCAGCATCTTCATACACAATTTCGGCTGGGATTTCGCGACGAACGATTTTCATAAAAATAGTGTCCTCCATCGCATCAGTATACAATGCCTCTCATGTTCCCGCTCCACGAGCCACTCGATGATATTTTACGAGAAGAGCTCGCTCAATATGACGACCTCACCGCGGCGCTTCTTGCGCGCCGCGGAATACAAACAAAAGAAGACGCCGAAAAATTTCTTAATCCTTCGTATGATGAGCATTTACATAATCCGCTACTGATGACTGATATGCAGAAAGCTGCGGAGCGGCTCAATACCGCGATTCTTTCAGGAGAAAGAATCGCGGTGTGGAGCGACTATGACTGCGACGGCATCCCTGGAGCGGTCATTCTGCACGATTTCTTGAAGAAAACCGGTGCGAATTTTGAAAATTATATTCCGCACCGGCACGATGAAGGATACGGAATGAATGTGAATGGTATTGAAGGACTTGCGAAAGGCGGGACAAAACTTATTGTCACGGTTGACTCTGGCATCACCGACCTCGAACCGATTGCTCGAGCGAAAGAATTAGGAATGGAAGTGATTATTACTGACCATCATATGCCTGCCCAATCGGGTTTGCCCGATGCTTATGCAGTAGTAAATACGAATGCACGCGCCGATGAGAATTATCCATTTCATGAGCTTTGCGGCGCGGGTGTCGCGTGGAAACTGGTATGCGCCACGCTGTCTCGACTTCGCTCGACACAAGTCGCCAGAGGTGAGGAACCTGTGCCGGTAGGCTGGGAGAAATGGCTCTTGGATATGGTTGGGCTCGCGACTATCGCTGATATGGTCCCGCTCATCGGAGAAAATCGCGTCCTCGCGAAATTCGGTCTTCTCGTACTGCGTAAGTCGCCACGCATCGGACTCAAGAAATTGCTCCGAGGTATAAGAGTCGACCAGCGCGCGCTCACTGAAGATGATATCGGATTTATGATTGCTCCACGAGTGAACGCGGCGAGCCGAATGGGTGACGCGCGCGAAGCATTTACTCTCTTCACCACTGCCGACGAGAATGAAGCTGATGCGCTCGCGAAGAAATTGGAAAGCGCAAATCGAAAAAGAAAGGCGGAAGCCGGCGCGCTCACGCGCGCCGTGCACACCAGGATTAAGGAGCGCAGCGAAATGCGCGAAGTCATCGCGCTTGGCGACCCAGAGTGGCGTCCGTCGCTCCTCGGCCTCGTCGCTGGCGGTATTGCTGACGAATATGAACGGCCCGTATTTCTCTGGGGGAGGGAGGGGAACGGAAGTATTAAAGGATCAGTGCGGAGCGGAGGAGGAGTACACGCGCTTGAACTTATGCAGGCAACAGAAAAAACTTTTGTTGAATGCGGCGGGCACGCTGCGGCTGGCGGTTTTACCGTCAGAGATGATGCGATATTTTTTCTTGAAGACAAATTAGTTGAAGCATATGCGCGCCTGAATGAAAAAAATGAACTAGTTGATTCACTCGAGATGCATGCCGATGCTGAAGTGCAGCCCGAAGAATTACATACGGCGTTTCTCACGAAGATAGAAAAGCTTGCTCCCTTCGGCCAACAAAATCCGAAGCCCGTTTTTTTATTGCGGAAAATTATCGTGCAAAACATTTCGCACTTCGGGAAAAGTGAAGAACATCTGAAATTAAAAATAAGCTCTGAAGAAAAACCAAATCAATCGATTGATGCGGTCTCGTTCTTCGCGAAAGGAACACTCGCACGCGCGGCGAGCGCGTGTACAGAAAGATGCCGAGCTGATATTCTCGCGCATCTCGAACGCGATACCTTCTCTCGATGGAATCCCATCCGCCTGCGACTTTTGGATATTCGCTTGGTATAGTAGGCGTTATGCATTTCACCATTCATGCCGATGGCGGGTCGCGCGGGAATCCGGGACCAAGTGGCGCAGGCGCGATGATTCGCGATGCGCTCGGTAATTCGGTCGCGAGCGTTTCGCAATTTCTCGGGACGCACACCAACAATTTCGCCGAGTACGAAGCGGTGATTCTTGCTTTTGAAACATTGAAAAAACTCGTTCCAGAAAATAAACGAGACAAAACAGAAGTGGTTGTAAAAATGGACAGCGAACTCGTGGTGAAACAAATGCGTGGGGAATATAAAGTGAAAAACCTAACACTAAAAGAACAGCATGCACGATTGAAAAAAATCATTGCACCATTTGGCACGGTCTCATTCATTCATGTTCCACGCGAGCAAAACTCTGACGCTGACGCCCTCGCCAACGCCGCGATGGATAGAAGCGTGGTATAATGCGCCTATGGTAAAAAACTCTAAAAAGACGGCGGCGATAAAAACTCAATACGGATTATTTACTGCCGTATTTGAACCAGAAACCGATATGGGTGGCTATGTAGTGACCGCGCCAAAAGTACAGGGAGCGGTTTCGTGGGGAAAGAATCTCGCGCAGGCGAAAAAAATGATTGCGGAATGTATTGAGGGCGCCATCGAAGCGCGTATTATTTCAGAAGCCGTAAAAGAAGGAAATGTCCGTTTCACCGCTGGCGCGAAACGCATTCCGTCTTTTGCATGAGCATTATACCGATACTCTCGGCGCGTCTGGTAATACGCAAGTTGAATAGAACAGGGTTCTCCTATTTGAAATCGCACGGAAGTCATCAGTATTACATTCATCCGATAACGAAGCGTATGACTTCAATTCCAGTTCACGGAGGAAATGCCATCGGTCGGAAATTACTGAAAGAAATTATTGATCAAGCAGGAATCACTATCGAACAATTTTTGAAGCTTTAAGTACTGCCGGACAGTATTGAGAAGATGTTTTTTGTTACGATACATTTATGAACATCCTCATCGCCATTGTTTCAGGATTTGCGAGCGGGGTGTTTCTCCGCTCGGTTTTTAATTTCGGTTGGCCGGTGATTGTTTTTATTTTTATTCTCGCGGCGCTTCTGAGCGCCGCTGTATTTCTGAAATCGCGCCGAGTGTATTCGCTTGGCGCGATTTTTCTTCTTCTCACTGCATTCGGAATGCTGCGCACGACATTCATTGACTCATCATTACCCGATGCATTTTTGCGCGATGTGAAGCATCGCGTTTCATATGACGGTATTGTGGTGAGCGATCCTGATGTGCGCGACGCGAATCAGCGCGTCCAAATTCGCGTCACGAGTGGCGGTTCAACCGCCACAATGTTAGCAGTAGCGCCGCGTTCTCCGAGCGTCGCGGTCGGCGACCGCGTGCGCGTGTCGGGCACGCTAGCAATTCCTGAAGCATTTGCCGACGACAATGGCCGCATCTTTCGCTATGACAAATATCTCGAGCGCGATGGCGTACGCTTTATGCTCAACTTCGCGTATCTGCGTGTCGAACAAGAAGCTCCTTGGTATTCGATTCCATCCGCGCTCGCGCGCGTGAAGCATTCGTTTCTAAATGGGCTACAAGCGACACTACCAGAGCCATATGCATCGCTCGCGGGCGGAGTGGTGATAGGAGGGAAGTCCGGTCTCGGAAATGATTTAAAAGATGCATTCATCCGCTCCGGTCTCGTCCAGATTATAGTGCTCTCCGGCTACAATGTGATGATTGTCGCCGAATGGATTATGGCGGCGCTCGCGCATACCAAGCTCCCGAAACGATGGGGCGCCGTGGCGGGAGCACTCGCTGTTCTTATTTTCGTCGGCATCGCGGGAGCATCGGCGACTGCGTTGCGCGCGATGCTTATGGCGTTTATCGCGCTCTTCGCCCGCGCGACTGGTCGTTCCTACGCCGCCAGTCGCGCGCTTCTGGTCGTCGTGTTTCTTATGATTCTTTGGAATCCGCTCTATCTTGTCTTTGATCCCGGATTCGGTCTCTCGGTCGCCGCCACGGCAGGACTTATCTGGCTTGCGCCGCGCATAGAAAAAATCTGGGACATCGTAAGTCCCTCATCATATGGGGGACTTACGATGTCCAAACATGGATTCTGGAAGAATGCGGTCGCGACAACACTCGCAGCACAAATTGCGGTTCTTCCTCTTCTTCTCTATGACACCGGCAATCTCTCGCTCGTTTCGATACCGGCGAACCTCCTCACGATGCCGATGGTTCCGCTCGCGATGGGCTTCTCCGCGCTCGCAGGATTCGCAGGAATACTTTTCAATTCTTTTGCTCCATTTCTCGGCACTATACTCGCATTTCCGGCATATCTCGCAAACGCTTTTTTAATTTTCGTCGCAGAAAAATCTGCTGCGCTGCCTTTTGCAGCCTTTACTCTTCCGCTCTTTCCATTTTGGCTTGTACTCGTCGCATATGCGATGCTTATTTACATTGTTTCTTCAAATAAAATTCCGGTGCAAAATACCTCTGCCATTTCTTCGTCATGAAAAATTTTTACCTCATTTTATTTTTCATACTTATTGCCGGAAATATTTTTATCTATCAAACGATATTTGCTCCACGAATATTAGAAATATCGCTACTCGAAGTAGGGAAGGGATGTGCAACGCTCGTGCGAACGCCGAATGGTAAAACGCTCCTTATTGATACCGGACCGGATGCTTCTATTTTGCGAGCGCTCGGCGCGGCGCTGCCATTCTGGCAGCGCCGCATTGACGCAGTCGCGCTTACAAACAACAAATCCGCTTCGGTTGTAGGACTGCAGGATGTCAAAAATCGCTACGATGTCCCGACTATTCTGCATTTCGGCACTGTCACTACTCCTTATGGCGCGCGCCTCGCGCTTGATTCAGTACAAATTTCTATTCTCTACGCCAGCACACTCACTATTTATTACGGCTCTGCTTCTATATCTATCTCCTCTTCAACACCCAAAGGCGTCTACATTTCAAATGGGAAAACAGTGACAAAACCTAAATAGCCCCGGCTTTCGTGAGTGCGGCGAAGGCGCCATTCTTCTTGATGGTCTTGAGCCCTTTTACTGAAACATCCACCATAACGGTCTTCTTGAGTTCAGGGACATAAATACGGCGTTTTTGGAGATTTGCCTTTCTGCGAACCTTTCCGGTCGGGTTAAATTGTGTCGCGCGGACACGATTTGAGTACCGACCGCCGATTTGCGTGCTTTTACCCGTAATATCGCAGGTGCGTGCCATAGTGAGCGCATGGTAGCATAGGATACGACGCGCGCAAATATGGCCATCACCCTTACCCTTATTATTCTTATCCTTTCCGTCATCGCACATGAGGTGGCGCATGGCTATGCCGCCAACTCGCTCGGCGACCCGACCGCGCGCCTCGCCGGCCGTCTTACTCTGAATCCGCTCCCGCACATCGATCTGATGGGCTCGATTTTCATTCCGGCGCTGCTCGTCTTTACTCAATCTCCGATTCTATTCGGCTGGGCGAAACCAGTCCCGTATAACCCATACAATCTGAAGAATCCGCGCTGGGACGAGACGCTTGTCGCAATCGCAGGAAGCGCGACAAATATTCTTCTCGCCATCATTTTCGGACTTATCGTGCGTTTTGGCTCGATTCCGCTCGCCACAGGCGGCCCAATGCTTGATGCAACGATGTTATCGCTTGCGGCTACTATTGCATTCGTTAATCTCTTTCTTGGTCTCTTTAATCTCATTCCATTCCCTCCGCTTGATGGATTTACCGCTCTGCGCTCTGCGCTTCCGTGGCGCGCTTCTGCTGTTTTCGCGCGCATTGAACAACAAATTCGCGGAGCAGGGATGTTCTCTCTTGTCTTTTTCCTCATTATCTTTTCGTACATCTTCGCTGGTCCATTTTATACTCTCGTCCTCTGGCTTCTTGGACTCATCACAGGCAGTTAAATGATAGACATTTCCAAATAAATAGTGTACTCTTTTCTATAGAAGTTTTAAAAGAGAGGAGGAGAGTATGCCGAAGTATTGCGGTTGCGGCAGAAAAATAAGAGTCAGGAATTGTTTTCACAAGTCAAATCAGTGTCACCAAAGGGTATGGGGCAATACCCCGGACAAAAATCATGACCTTTGCGACAGATGCTGGAGAAAGGCGCTGCAGAGAATTTATCTGCAGAGAATGTTGGCACAAAGCCCTTGAGAACAACTTCTTAGGGGCTTTTTCATTTTTATAATTTGCTATACTGAGAAAGATGGAATACCAAGTTCCGCAATTTATTGATGTTGAAAACAAGATTATAGGGCCTTTGACCTTGAAGCAGTTTATTTATGTCGCCGGCGCCGGAGGGCTCTGCGTAGTCTTTTTTGTCTATCTGAATATGGTCATCGCGCTCCTGCTCTCGGCGCTGGTGGCAGCGTTCGCAGCGGCGCTCGCGTTCTATAAAGTGAATAACAAACCATTCATCTCGATGCTCGAAGCAGGATTCAACTATTATACCGGCGCAAAGTTCTTCCTCTGGAAGCATAAAGAGCCGAACAAAAATGAGAGGAGCGCCGCGGCCGCCGCAGAGGCGGCCGCGGAGGCGAGCCAGCGCATTCCGAAAGGCACTCCGAAATTAACACGCGGAAAACTTTCAGAACTTGCATGGTCTCTCGATGTTAAGAGCTCGCCATCTGGAGGGCAGAGTAAAGAATAATATGCCGACTGCACACCTATCAGGAGCAACGCAACAGTTCGTTCCAGTAAAAGAGATACGGAACGGTGTCGTCGTTCTTAAAGATGGCGGATATCGTGGCATACTTATCTGTTCATCAATCAACTTCGGGCTTAAATCGACTGACGAACAGCACGCGATTATTCTTGGCTTTCAGAATTTCCTCAACACGCTTGATTTCTCGATTCAGATAGTTGTGAACTCGCGCAAAATGGATTTGCGTCCCTACCTCGCCCTCCTTGAAGAAAAGGCGCCGGATCAGAAAATCGAGCTTATGCGAATCCAATTGCGCGAATATATTGAATTCGTACGATCATTCGCCGACCAAGCAAACATTATGACAAAATCATTCTATATTGTTGTGCCTTATTCTTCCAATGTGTCTGCCGCCAATGCGATAAGTTTCTTGCGGCGCGAAAGCACGGCGGTAAAAAGCGCTTCTGCAGATACCTCTTTTGAAGAAGATCGATTACAACTTGAACAGCGACTCTCGCTAGTTGTCGGCGGTCTCGCCAATACCGGCGTGCGTGCGATTCCGCTTGGTACCGAGGAATTGATCGAACTCTTTTATCGTTCATTCAATCCTGGCGAGCTTGAGAACCCAATTCGACTCGATGTATGAAATCTAAATATTTAAACTTTTAAATCTTTCTATGGCACTTCTTGACTTTCTTAATCGTAAAAATAAGGACTCGGAGAATCCGATGATAGTGCCGGTTCTCCCGAAAGATATCTACAAACAGGGTTCGCTTGATCTTGTTGATACCATCGCTCCGACTGCGCTCAAGATTAGTTCGCGCGAAATTGAGCTCGGAGAAAAGTTTGTCCGCGCCTTTTATACCATCTCGTATCCGCGATTCCTTTCTGACGGATGGTTCTCGCCCGTTATTAATCTCGATAAAGTGCTTGATGCTTCCATATTTATCCATCCAATAGAAACCGAACAGGCCTTGCGCGGTTTCCAGAGAAAAGTCGCCGAGGTTCAGAGCCAGATTAGCGAGCGAGAATCAAAAGGGCTCGTACGCGACCCATTGCTCGATACTGCATATCAAGATCTTGAGTCGCTCCGCAATAATCTCCAACAGGCGCAGGAGAAACTTTTCGATGTCGGCCTCTATCTCGCGCTCTATGGCGATTCAAAAGAAGACATCGATAAAACCGAGGGCGATATCCGCGGTATTCTCGATGCGAAGCTTGTTTATACCAAACCAGCACTCTTTCAGCAGGAACAAGGATTCCGTTCTTGTCTCCCGCTCGGCACGGACGAACTTCTAGTGAATTCAAAATTGAATTCTTCGCCACTCTCTTCGTTCTTTCCTTTTGTCTCGTTCGACTTAACAAGCGATAGAGGAATCTTGTATGGGATAAACAGACATAATTCGTCTCTTATCCTTTTTGATCGCTTCTCTCTTGAGAATTATAATTCTGTTGTTTTCGCGAAGTCCGGCTCCGGCAAAAGTTATGCGACGAAGCTTGAGGTGCTTCGCTCCCTTATGTTCGGTATTGATGTCATCGTTATCGACCCAGAACGCGAATATGATCAGCTCGCCGAAGCGACGGGCGGACGCGTTTTCCACATCTCGCTTTCATCCGAACACCACATCAACCCGTTTGATCTCCCTCCAGTAAAAGAAGATGAAGATCCAAAAGACATTTTGCGGTCTAACATCATCGCGCTCGTCGGCCTCTTCCGTATTATGTTGAGCGGTCTCTCTCCTGAAGAAGATGCCATTGTTGACCGCGCGATTAGTGAGACCTATGCGCTGAAGGATATCACCGGCGATGCTGATTTCACCGGCGCCGAACCGCCGCTCCTTTCTGACTTTGAACAGGTGCTTTCTGGCATGGAAGGAAGCGAGTCGCTAGTTAAACGCCTTTCAAAATATACGCACGGTTCATGGGCCGGATTCCTCGATCAGCCGACCAATATCGATATGACTCAGCAATTCGAGGTCTTCTCGGTGCGCGATATGGAGGACGAATTGAAGCCAGTAGCGATGTATATCATCACTCACTACATCTGGAACGCAATACGCCACGAAATGAAAAAACGATTGCTTATTATCGACGAAGCGTGGTGGATGATGAAGAGCGAGGATACTGCTTCGTTCCTTTATTCTGTCGCAAAGCGCGGACGCAAATATTATCTTGGCGTCTGCACTATCACTCAAGATGTTGAGGACTTCCTAAAGAGTTCCTACGGTCGGCCTATTCTCGCCAACTCTTCGCTCCAATTGCTTCTGAAGCAGTCGCCAACAACTATTGATGTGCTGCAACAAACATTTAATCTTACTGACGAAGAAAAATATCTTCTTCTAGAAGCCGGAGTAGGGGAGGGACTTTTCTTCGCGGGCCTCAAACATGTCGCAATTAAAGTGGTCGCTTCCTATACCGAAGATCAAATTATTACTTCCGACCCTTCGCAGCTTCTCGCGATAAAAGAAGAGAAGGCACGGTATGCCGCCGAAAAGAAATAGCCCGCCGCGGCCAGCCCGCCGCGGCGGGTCGAAT
>MFMU01000017.1:24587-29720 GCA_001781915.1 Candidatus Kaiserbacteria bacterium RIFOXYD1_FULL_47_14
TTCATCTTTGAGCAATTTTGGTTCTTCGGGCCAGCAATTGCCGCCGCGTACTGCACCGCCAAAGTAAGCGATACTGTTGGAACGGCGATAGGAGCAACTCTCTGCAGCGCTGGCGCTGGCGCTGTGGGCTATTTCGGTAGTGGGCCAATTGCGGCATTCGGCACTGTAATGGCAATGGCCGTTGGTTTCCTTGGTTCGCTCACCATCTGGCTCATAATTGCTCTCACCAATCATCGCATCCTTAAGGAAAGAAGTGGCGTTGTTAAGTTCGTTGCAAGTGGTGCAGTAAGCGAAATACCAATTATTGGTTCCTTGCCTGTGTTCGAAGTTACTATTTTGCTTATGTATCTATTTCAAATCGCAAAAGAGAAGATGGCTTTAAAAAAATGGAAGGCGGAACAAAAACAACTTCAGCTTCAAGAGCGTAATCAGAAAATCATAAAGTTTCAGCAGGAGCGCGCTACACAATTAGAGCAAGCCGAACAACAAGAAGTGGAAAATAACGAGATAAGCGAACAGAAACAAATTGAGCAACAAGAATCGGAAAATAAAGAAACAAACAAAGAAGAAGAAATCCCCGAAGATGTGCGCATGGCAGCATAATTGCCTCGCGCAGGCGCTATACTATAAGTATGCGTTCTGGACTTTTTATTTCGTTTGCTTTAATCCTGCTCATTCCTATCGCGGTTTCCGCACAGGATGCCATAGGCGACGCAGAGGCATTTAATGCTTCAGTAAACCCGCAATATCCAGCGCCCTATAGTCAAGCATCTCTTTCTCTCCTATCTTCCACACTCGATCTCAACAACGCCACTATGGCTGTTTCAGTCGCGGGAAAAGAAATATATCAGGGCAGCGTGCGGCCGATTGCTATCCAAATGGGCAAAGCGGGGAATGTAATAAGCGTGAAAGTAACCGTAACATCGGCTGGAGCAAGTTACAGCCAAACACTGTCTGTCCAGCCCCAAGATGTGGTCATCATCGCCGAGCCGATTTCATCATCGCCTCCTCTGTATCCTGGCAAATCCTTGGTACCGCTTGAAGGGGATGTGCGCGTGGTCGCGGTGGCAAATCTGCAAGGAGCGAAAGGACAGATAATTGATCCTGCCGCACTTTCATATTCTTGGACCGTGGACGAAACCCAGATCGCGAGTGCTTCAGGCATCGGCAAGCAGTCGATTATTGTTGCATCGCCGCTCCAGTATCGTTCGCGTTCGGTTTCGGTTGCGATTGTGAGCCAAGACGGAGGTCTTGTGGGCGGCTCATCACTCTCACTCACTGCTCTCGACCCGTCAGTACGCCTTTATAAGAACGATTCTCTGCTCGGCATCCTCTACGACCATGCGCTCTATGGCTCGTATGCCATCAACAATGCAGAGGACACGCTCTACGCGGCGCCATTCTCTCTGCCGACGACGAACGGCATGCCCTTGCTCCAATGGTTTTTGAATGGTGCCTCAGCACAAACAGGCAATGCGATAACTCTGCGGCCGACTGGAAAAGGAGCGGGGACTGCTTCGCTTTCGCTTACTGCCTCTTCAGGCGGGTCAACGCTAGCGACTGAAAATCTATCGCTCTCCTTCGGCGCCGCGAAGAACGGCCTCGGCTTATTCGGCTTATGAAAAAAATACTCTTCTTGTCAGTTTTCTTTCTTTTCTTAGGTTTCGTTCCGTATGCTTTTGCCGAAGCCACCAAAGGATTCGTCGCACTCGCGCCTATTCCTGGTCTCACTGGACCTGGTGTCACTGATGTCGTGAACTCGACATCGCTCGCCAAATTTTTCAATAATCTCTATAAATATCTCATCGGCCTCGCCGCGGTGCTCGCCGTTATTCAGATTATCTGGGGTGGTGCTCGAATAGCGATGAATCAGGATAATGTCAGCATACTGATGGAAAATAAAGGAAAAATATATAATGCAATTCTCGGTCTCGTACTCGTTCTCTCGCCCGTGCTCGTCTTCTCCATCATCAACCCCAGCATTCTGAATCTCTCGCTGAATCTCGAACCGCTCAAAACGACAACGAGCTCAATTGCCGGCGATGGTAGTGGTACGCCATCAACTACGCTTGGTTGTACCGAAGCACCAGGACCTTCAGATGGAACTTTGTATGCAACTTGTACTTTCAAGAAAGACGCGGAAACTTATGTAAGCGATCATTGTCCTTCAAGTAAAACTGATGTTAAAGGGGCGGTAATTTCTGGAGGACCTCCATTTCATGCTTGGTGTAGTCCGATTGTAACGGTAAATGTTATTCAAGTAAAAAATTACAATAGTACATTGAAACTTACCACCTATACCGACAAAGGATATTTTGACGGCAATAATACTTTTGCAAATGCCTGCACAGGTGATTGGTTCTTGGTGCGAGCAGGTGGTGCTTCCGATTCAATACCTGAAGGAACGAAAGTCGATTGTCCAACAGATTCATCAGCTACAAAAATTTTGGAAGATAACAAATCATTATATCCTTATTGCGCGACAGTGCCTATGTATTGCAAACACAAATAGAATATGCGCCGAACACTTATTATCGTTCTCATTGCACTTGTCCTCATCGGGATTGGAGTATTTGTGTATTTTTATTTCTTCGCCAATAAAGCCGGCGTTACGGTCTCGCCAGGGAATTTACCTGTGGCAGGGCAGGGAACTGGTACCGGAGCCGGAGGTCTGGCGACAACCACCAACAGAGCGACGCTCGTCACTGCACGGCTCGTGAAAATAAGCGCAGGACCGGTCGTGCCGGGAGCAGTGGTGACTTATGTGCTGCCCGCGACAACAACAGCACAGGACATTTCTGGCGCAGTGGTCTCGTATATTGAACGGCAGAGCGGTAATGTATTCACCTACAACGAGCATACTGGAACGCTTACCAGAACAAACAACAAAACCATTCCCGGCATTCAGTCCGCTGTGTGGCTTCCTGACGCCTCATTTGCATTCGTTCGGTATCTCTCTGGCGCTGATTTCTCTACCATTAACACCTACGCGCTCCCATCAAGCGGTTCCGGCGGATTTTTCCTCCAGCAGAATATCACTGACCTATCAATATCTTCTTCAAGCATTCTCACGCTCGCATCCGGCGTAAACGGCTCGGTCGCATCGCTCGGGCACGCGAACGGCACTCAATTATTAGAAGTATTCACCACACCACTTTCTGCATTGCACACCTCTTTTGCGGGGAATATGAGTTATCTCGCGTATACCAAGCCATCCGCAACGCTTGAAGGTAATGCGTTCATAGTTACCAAAGGACATTTTTCCCGCGTCGCGGGGCCGCTGAATGGCCTCGCCGCTCTTTCCAGCCCATCAGGGAAATGGGTGCTGGTGAGTTATACGCAGGATACGGCGATGCAGATGGAATTGGTGAACACCGCAACAGGCGACGAGATTCAACTCCCTGTTTCGACTATCGCGGATAAATGCGTCTGGGCAGCTGATGATTCGGCTCTGTATTGTGGAATTCCTGTGAGCCCGCCAAACAACTATGCCTACCCGGACGATTGGTATCAGGGAGCGGTTCATTTCTCCGACCGTATCTGGAAAATAGATGTGGTAGACCGCCAGGCACAACTCGTACTCGATTTCCCGAAAGAAACAAAGGATTCTCTGGACGCAATCGCACTCGCGATTGATCCTCTCGCTACAACACTCGTGTTTGTTAATAAGAATGACGGTTCACTCTGGAGTTATCAACTCTAGGTGTAAGAGGTAAGGTGTAAGGTTTAAGTAAAATTACATGGAAGCTGGGTTCAAATCTTTAATCGTGTGGCAGAAATCTATGGAGCTTGCTGATATTGTCTTCCGTCTCACAAAAAGATTCCCGAAAGATGAACTTTATGGACTCACAAGCCAGATGCGGCGCGCAGCAGTTTCAATTCCGTCGAACATCGCGGAAGGGAGTCGCCGATCAAGCAAGAAGGACTATGCTCAGTTTTTAAGAATCGCTTGCGGTTCTGCAGTAGAACTCGAAACACAACTTCTACTCGCGCATAATTGGTATTCAGATATATCTGATGCAAGCGCACTTTCTTTAGTGATAGAGGTCGAAAAGATGCTTTCCGCTATGTTACGAAAACTTGGTGATTGACTTACTAATTCCATTACTGTTAACTTGCATATGGAAGGGAGGTGACGCTTATGAGATTGTTGAGCGCCTAATAAATCTGGTTTCCGTAAACCCACACACGATACTCTTTGGGCGATAAAATAAAAGGGAAACTTCGTGCGGCTGTGGGTGCTGTTCTTTCAAAAACAGTAGAGTTTTTCTTGCAAAACACCTCCAAACCAGTAGGGTGAGCACGAAAGAGAATACTACTTTTGATTCTAAGGGAATAGCTGTTGTACCCCTGAAAGAACAGGTGAGGAGCACCCGCGAGAATTTTTATTTTCTCGTAGGGAAACAACAGGTGATGTTTCTATCACAGATGTGCCGACCATCTCGAGAATGGATGGAACATTCCAAGTTGGTAAAGGTGCGTGATTGAAAGATCACGCACCTTTATTTTTTAAATTTTTCTGACTTACCCCTTACACCTTATCCCTTACTTCTGCATTTATAGTGCGGCGCACATGCCATTCTTGAAGCGAGCCGGCGAGATTTGTCGTGATGAAATAGAGCGCGATAGCGCCTGAGGTTGTGTAAGAGATGACCGCGATGATGAAAGGGAATACATATTTCAGCTGCATTCCCATAATCCTCTGAAAATCGTTCTGCATGCCTTTTGTATCTGAAGGTTTCATAGTCCCTGAGAGCGCCATATGCGCCTGAAGGAATTGGGTGAGGCCCGCAAGAATAGCGAGCACTATACTCTTACTGGCAACCGAGATAATTCCGAGGAATTGTAAGGAAATAGTGTGGGGAACTGGCGTAAAGGCATACAATCGCGTCATATTCACCGCAGAAAATGGCTCATAGAAGAAGACCCAATAGAGCGCGAGGAGAACAGGAATCTGAATAAAGACCGTGAGAATGCTGGCAAACGGATTCACTTTTTCTTCTTTATAGAGCGCGAGCGTCTCGAGCGCTTCTTTTTCTTTATCCCCTTTATGCTTTTCTTTTAACTCTTTAATCTTCGGCTCGAGAAGCTTCATCGCGCGTTGAGTGCGTGCCGCCGAGAGCGAGAAGGGGA
>MFMU01000017.1:29753-30228 GCA_001781915.1 Candidatus Kaiserbacteria bacterium RIFOXYD1_FULL_47_14
GAGAATAACAGCGATGCCGACATCTGAGCCAGGAACAACCGCCACTAATGCAACCAGCGCATTATAGATTGGATTATAGAAAACAGCGTGGAAAAAAGTTGAAATCACAAAGGTATTATATGTTATGAATGAATTTTTGAAAGAATATCCTCTAGTTCTAACTTGATATCTTGATAGGATACACTATGTACCGACGATTTGGGAAAAACAATAAGTGCCGGAGGGAGGGGAAGCGCTCGCAGCGCTGAAAGTACCCGCCGCTTTATCTGATGCCTTTTGACTGAAAGATTAGCGATCTTTTTTGGTACAACAACCGCATATCCATCTCCAGTAGGCGGAATAAGGACAGAAAAATGTTGCGATGAAAACCTACGGCCGGTTTTAATGGCAGAAAGGAAAAGTGCGCGCGGAAACCGTTTTTTGCTCGGAAACACGAAAAATTATACAGTGAGGCGAGCTCGACCGCTTCGACGGC
>MFMU01000018.1:0-5340 GCA_001781915.1 Candidatus Kaiserbacteria bacterium RIFOXYD1_FULL_47_14
ATTTCTAAAAAGACCTCTCGATCATCTTCGACAACACTCAGGGTAAAAAGCTCGAGACAAGCAAAAAAACCCGTAAAGAAAGTCGCAAAAAAAGTTGCGAAGCATTTGCATGCAAAAAGGAAAGTAGTTTCCAAGGCGAAACCATCTCGCACGAAGAAGCAAGTCCTGCGCTCGGCAGTACGCGGATCAAAAGCGAAAGCAACTTCAGAAAAAGCGCTCTCGGCGGATGTGCTTATCGAAAAGGGAAAAGAACGCGGGTATGTTACCTATAACGAAATTCTCAAATCATTCCCGCATGTTGAAGAGGATGTGAGTTTCCTCGAATCGCTCTATGAACGCTTCGCGACGGCGGGCGTCGATGTACTCGAAGGCGGTATGCTCGAAGACGCTGCTGATGAATATCTTGCCACGCGCAATATTAAAACCGCCATTCAACTAGCTACGATTCTATTCAAATCTATCTCCGCGAGATCGGACAGTACCCGCTTCTGACCGCCGCCGAAGAGCGCGAACTCGCGAAGCGTATCGAGAAAGGGGATTCTGAAGCGCGCAATATTCTCGCGCGCAGCAACCTTCGTCTCGTGGTCTCTATCGCGAAGAAATATGTCGGGCGCTCGCCAGACCTCACCCTGCTCGACCTTATTCAAGAAGGGAATCTCGGCCTCTTCCGTGCGGTCGACAAGTTTGATTGGAAGAAAGGATTTAAGTTCTCGACCTATGCAACCTGGTGGATTCGTCAGGCGATTACGCGTGCGCTCGCCGACCAATCGCGCACTATCCGCATTCCCGTCCATATGGTGGAGACGATCGCGAAGTATAAGCAGGTCTCGCGCCGTCTCTCACAGATGCTCGGGCGCGATCCGCAGGCAGAGGAAATCGCGGTAGAAATGGGTGTTGAGCCGGAGAAGGTGTACCAAATAGAAAAGATAAATCAGGATACGCTTTCACTCGAAAATCCTGTCGGCTCGGGCGATGATGACGATCATTCAACACTCGGCGACTTTATTCCTGATGACAAGATTCCTTCTCCCGTACAAGAATCCTCCGAGCGCATTCTTACCGAGCAGGTGCGCGCGATCTTAAACGATCTCTCGCCGAAAGAGCGAAAGATTTTGGAAATGCGTCATGGCCTTATGGATGGCATCTATCACACCCTCGAAGAAGTGGGTCGCGAATTCGGCGTCACGCGCGAACGCATTCGCCAGATTGAAGCAAAAGCGCTTGAAAAAATCCGGACACATGATAAGGCTCGACATCTGAAGTCGTATTGAAAATAAAAAACTACGCCGTTCGTAAGAATGGCGCAGTTTCAGTTGCCACGGGACTTTATTAGTTCTTGATGGTTCTTGCAAATTCTTTGGCTTCATCATCGTGGAATCCGACTTCTTTGGCGAGTCTCCAGATGTTAAGACTGTGTGGCGCCATATGCGGGTAGCAGCGCAGAATCTGCCGGAGCACATCAAAAGCAATTTCGCCCTGACGTTCTTTGGTCATTTCGGCCATAAAAACCTCCTTTTCGTTCAATTTGGGAATCGCCCGGTCGGGAATCGTTGCGAACCAAACTTCCGCCTTTGTTTATACACCGCTTAACACTTGTCGTCAACTATCCACAAGATGTAGCTATAGCGACAAGTTATTGATAGTAGGAGACGGTAGAATGTGAATATGGGAATGATGGAACAAAACACGAAGCGCGAGCGGAAATGGGGTGCATTTCAGCAATCATTACTTGCTGCTGCAGCTGTTGGTGGCGTGGTACTTATTGCTGCGACAATACCGAATGCTGTACAACTTCTGAAGTATTTCCCCGGGTACAAAAAAGGTGCGAGGTTTAACTATCAAACGAAGTCAGCACTCGGACGACTTGTGACGAAAGGATGCATTGTGTTTGTTGAAGAAAACGGCAAACGCTATGCGCGTATTACTGAAAAAGGGCAACGCATGCTTCAGATGGAAACAGAGAAAACAACTATTGCAAAAAAGAGAAAATGGGATCGACGATGGCGTGTCGTTATCTTCGATATTCCCGAACGGCGTAAGAATGTGCGCACTCGCTTGCGGCGTTTTATGAATGAGTATGGATTTGTGCGGCTTCAAGACAGTGTGTGGATTTATCCGTATGATTGCGAAGACCTTGTTGCACTTGTGAAAGCGGATTTCCGCATTGGAGTCGATGTGCTCTATATGATTGTTGAACGACTCGAGCATGACAAATATTTGAGAGAACACTTCACACTTCCTGCTGAATAATCGAATAGCAAGGTATCAAAGAGTTGTCACTATAGTTACAAGTTGTTGATAGTTCGTGTATATACGACGACAAAACGCGGCATCTGAAGTCGTATTAAACAGAGTGGCTGGTATACTGCCTCTATGAAGCAGAAAAAGAAACCGACAAACAAACTGCCGATTAAACACTGGAGCCATTCAAGCTTGATGGCGTTTTTGCGTAACCCACTCGCGTGGCATAAGCGCTATGTCGAAGAGATATATGACACGCCGCGGACACTCGCTTCTATCATAGGAAGTGCAGGACATATCGCGCTTGAGAATTTTTATTCTGATATTCAGAAAGACATCGCGGTACAGATGGGTCTCGAGTATCTGCGCGCAATTGGGGACTCTGATATTGACTTCGGTAAAGCCAAGACACTTCGGGCGAAGCGAGAGAAACGCGCAGAAATGGAACGGGACTATCTGCAAGTGATTTCCTTTTATCTCGCGAAACCGCCGAAGCACACGGTGCTCGGCGTTGAAGTGAAAGGCGTGGTGAAAGTGAAAGAGCTTCCGCTTCCGATTAAAGCCATCTCGGACTTAGTGGTTGTTTCAAGGATTGATAAAAACGCGATTGATATTGTAGACCATAAATTCGTTGCATCATTTACTAAAGGTGGCGCACAGAAGCCGATCTTCGCTATCCAGGCCATTTTTAATTACTACACCGTGAGCGTGCTTTTCAATAAACCGGTGCGGCGCTTCATTGTGTATGAATGTAAGAAATCAAAGAACGCTGACGGCTCGAAACAATTACGGCGCTATGTGCTCGATTTCAGCTCATTGCAAGATGAGTTCGCGGTATTTCATCGGCTCATTAAAGATGCAACTGCGGAAATCGCTCGTCGGCGAATCTACTTGCCGAATCCGTCCGATATGTTCGAGGGCGATAATTCTTTTGATATTTATCGGCTCGGGCTGGTGGATTAGTGCGCGAGTGCTTTATCGACTAACTGCTTCACGGCGTCATACGGATACGCGCCGTCCATAACGATCGGCGCGCGACCCTTCACGAGAATGAGCGAATAAGGCGTGCCCTGCGCGCCGACGGCGAGTGCGTTTTGGCGATCGGCATTAATGCGCGCATCAATCGTTGAAGATGCTGTGGCGACACAGGTGGCGAATGCATCACTTGAAATACCTGCTGAAGCGGCGAGCGTACCATAGCTCGCTGGATCGACTGGCTGGTTCATGAAGAGCGCATTCGAGAATTTCCAGAATGCGTCATTATCCACAATTTGTGCAGCACATTCAGCGGCTCGAGCATGCGAGAATGCGTTTGGGTAGATCTCGGCAAGAGGGAACTCACGGAAGACCCAGGCGACTTCGCCACTCGCGCCTTCGTTCGCAATAATCTGGCGGAGTGTCTCATCAAAACTTTTGCAATAATCGCAATCAAAGTCAGAGTATTCTACAATGACGACTGGCGCTGCCGGATTTCCAAGGATATGATCACTACTCGACACCGGCCGTACGAGTGCGGGGTTGCCGGTGCCGGAACTTGTCGAAGGCGTCCGTAAGGAGAAATACACCGCTCCTGCGACGACGATGCCGCCGAGAACAATCGCGATAGGAATCGTAAAAGATGACTTCATATCTTCAAGCTTATCACTAAATAAAAAACGCGCGGAAAGGTCTCCGCGCGTTTATTTTTGTGCTGGCGATGAGATTATTTCCTGAGGGTTTTCTCATAGAACCAGTCACATGCAAAAATCAACACCTTACTGATTTTATTGACGATACTCCGAGTATACGGAAGGACAATTATAATGCCCATAACAATACCGACGGCGGTCATCAATAAAATATCAATTTGATCTTTGCCCATGATGATTCTCCTTTTAGGACTTTCTGTGAACCCGCAGAGACGGGAGGCGGGGAATCCGCCAAGATCAACTAACTCTGGTGATAGTATACACGAACAGTGTTATCTGTCAATACCCCTCAAAAAGACCTAAATTTAGAGCTGAAACGCGTGCGTCATCGCGGGCATTGCGGTTGCAGCAGTGTTCCAGCCCGAAGTATCAATTTTAATATCGCGAATGTCGCGCAGATCTTTATATTTGAGGATACCGTGCTCGATCGCATAGTCGTAGAGGTCGCGTGTGAGACGGACATCTTCAATACAGTATTTCGCTACTTCATCTTTTCGTCCTTCCTTCCACCATTCGCCCGCTTTCGAGCCCTCGCCCGTTTTCCCTCTGCCTAGCGTCGCTTCAGCGAGCGATTGGAGTCGGATGCGCCGCCCGAGAACTTTCTGCACTTCAGAAAGCAAATCGAGCGAGCGGATGTGTAAGAGATTTCCCGGGTAGTAGCGATTTAGGAGCGGAATATCGAACGAATCAGAATTGAATCCAATGAGCATATCAGCGCGTTCGAGAATCGGCCAAAGTTTCGGAAGGTCTTCTCTGAAATAGGAGGAGTATTCGCCCGTTTCTGAATCGTGAATAGCGACGACGGTGAGTTCTTGTTCATTTACATCGATGTGTCCGCGCACGACAGAATCAGAGATTGATTCAATATCAAAGGTGATAGCGCGCATAATTACGAGTGAAGGCGTGTAGAAAGTTCAGCAACAGGTATTTCTTCTTCCGCGCCAGTAGCGAGTATCTTCATACGAACCACATTATTTTTGACCTCGTCTGCGCCATAAGCAGCGAAGAATGGGATATCTCGCTTCACTGCATCTTTTATTTGGTCGCCAAGCGCGCGGTCGGTCAGATTAACGAAAACCCGGCAATCCTCTTTGTGTAAAATGTCGGCGAACGCCTGTGCAACAGGGATGTCATTCATTGTTGGCGTGCCGAGATAGAGTTGCGGTTTACCGAAGTCAGACTTCGGTATGAGATTATGTGCTTCGAGGAAATCAGCGAGAGTGACATCGCCCATACCGAAACCAATCGCCGGAATAGGGTCGCCGCCGAAGAGTCCGACGAGGCCGTCGTAGCGCCCGCCACCGAAGAGAGATCGTGGATTCGAGGGATTGGTATCGAAGACCTCGAAGACCATACCGGTGTAATAATCGAAACCGCGCGTGAGTGTCGGGTCGAAGACGACATTGTTCAC
>MFMU01000018.1:5379-5952 GCA_001781915.1 Candidatus Kaiserbacteria bacterium RIFOXYD1_FULL_47_14
TGCCGCGAATGCTTCCGGAGTCATCTTCGATTTTTTATCGAGCAAGCGGAGATACGCACGCGTCGCATCACTCGAAAGTCCAGCTTCAGCGCAGGCAGAAGTAAGGAGTGCGCGCGAGTTTACACGGATGATGAAATCGTTTTCTTTCGCCCCGAACGCTTTCAGAAGATCAGAAGCAATTTTTATAATCTCGATGTCTATTTCGCCTTCGGCGAGACCGACCACATCGACATTGAGCTGGTAGTGTTCGCGCAGTCGTCCGCGCTGGGGTCGTTCATAGCGGAATACATTTGGAATAGAAAACCAGCGAAATGGAAATGGCAGTTCTCGGCGCTTCGCTGCTACCATGCGCGCCAAGGTTGGTGTCATCTCGGGGCGAAGCGTCACGCGCCGGTCGCCGCGGTCGACGAATGTGTAGGTCTGTTCATTCACAATTTCTTCAGAGGTCTTCGCTTCGTAGAGTTCGGCGCGTTCGAGTGGCGACGCATTGTATTCTTCATACCCCCAGAGCGCCAATGTTTGGCGAATGCGCGCGAATAGTGCTTCCATCCGCGCCCAATCAGCAGGATAGAA
>MFMU01000018.1:5971-10844 GCA_001781915.1 Candidatus Kaiserbacteria bacterium RIFOXYD1_FULL_47_14
GCGCGCGAATAGTGCTTCCATCCGCGCCCAATCAGCAGGATAGAAGTCGCGAACACCTTTGTAAGGATCGGTCGAAAGCGGTTCAGACATACAACAATTTTATCACAGAGGAATGGTTATCCACAGTACGAGATTGCTTGCCTAATACCCCCTAGGGGTGTATACTGCCAGGTATGAATCATCCACAACCAAAATCAAAGCTTATTCGCCGGCTGAAGATTATCGAAGGGCAGGTGCGCGGTCTGCAGGATATGATTGAGAAAGATACCTATTGTATCGATGTTATTACACAGACCTCAGCGGTGAAGCAGGCACTTTCTGGTATCGAAGATGTATTGATGGAGAATCATCTCGGCACTTGTGTGGTGCATCAGATACAAAAAGGGAAAGAACGAACCGCGATAGACGAGATACTAAAAGTATATAATTTGAAACGAAAATAATTTATTTCTACTATGAACCACACAGAAACCTATCGAATACGAGGTATGCATTGCGCTTCCTGCGCGAGCATTATCGAGAAGTCGCTGAAGAAGGTGGAGGGAGTGGAATCCGCCGAAGTAAACATTGGCACGGAAAAGGTTAAAATCTCTTTTGACGAGACAAAAACGAATCCGCAACAATTATCAAAAACTATTGAACCGCTCGGCTATTCGTTGGTGACGGATCAGTCCAAGAGCGAGAAACTCACCGAGCTCGCTTCGATGCAGACGAAGATTTTTATTATTATGCCGATGGCAGTGGTAGCTATCGTTATTATGGCGTGGAGTATCCTCGCCGAATTCAATCGGGTGCCGGCTTTTTCTCAGTCATTGAATGAGTCATTTAATATGATTCTCGCACTTATGGCGACCTACGCGCTCTTCGTTGTCGGCAAGCCGTATCTGCTTGGATTCTACCGATTTCTGCGGTATGGCAAAGCGAATATGGATTCGCTTATTGGCATAGGCACTTCGGCGGCGTTTGTGTACAGCATTATTGTTACGGTATTCCGAGAAGCAGTGCGGCCATTCGTGAATGTAGAAGTGACTTATTTTGATGTGGCTATTGTCGTCATTGCGTTTATCTCGTTCGGTAAATATCTCGAAGCACGAGCGAAGTTGAAAACCGGCGATGCTATAGAAAAGCTCTTGAATCTGCAGGCGAAGACCGCACTCGTTATTCGCGATGGGAAAGAAATTGAGGTTTCAGTTGATCAGGTCGTGCATGGCGAATTGATTATCGTTAAACCAGCAGGAAAGATTCCGGTTGATGGCGTTCTTGTCGAGGGTTCATCGTTTGTTGATGAGTCGATGATAACCGGAGAACCAATACCGGTGAAAAAAGTCGCGGGCGATTCGGTTGTGGCTGGAACGATAAATACGAGTGGCTCATTTACCTTTAAAGCCATGAAAGTCGGCTCTGAGACGATGCTCGCGCACATCGTAAAAATGGTTGAAGAGGCACAGGGGAGTAAAGCGCCGATACAAGCACTCGCCGATAAAATCTCGAGTGTCTTCGTGCCGATTGTGCTGGTGGTAGCATTTGTCACGCTTCTGGTCTGGGTTGGCGTTGGTTCCTCGTATCTTGGATTCGCACAGGCGCTTTCCTTCGGACTGGTATCTTTTGTCGGTATTCTCGTGATTGCCTGTCCGTGCGCTCTTGGGCTCGCGACACCGACGGCGATTATTGTTGGTGTCGGCAAGGGAGCGAGAGAAGGCATTCTCATTAAAGATGCGAGTACGCTGGAGAAATTACATAAAGTGACGACGGTGGTAGTTGATAAGACAGGCACGCTCACGAGAGGGAAACCGGAACTTATCTCATTGAAGAACTTTTCTGACGCAAGTGATACCGATATTGTGGCGATTCTCGCATCGCTCGATAACAAATCGGAACATCCGATTTCGCATGCGGTTGTCTCGTATGCGCGAGAGAAAAACATTTCTCTTCTGCCAGTTGAACAATTTGAAATGATAAAAGGAAAAGGGCTTACTGGCATCATTGGTGGTGTGCAGTATTACATCGGGAGCGCTGCACTCGCGAAAGAACTCGGAGCGAGAATCGAGTCGCTCGAACAAGATACGAAAGAAGGGAAAACGCCGGTCGTGCTCGTCGCGAATGGAACAACGCTGGCGATTGCGATGGTGGCTGATGCGATAAAGCCCGAAGCAATTGATGCGGTGAAAAATCTGCATGCGCTCGGAATTAAAATCGTGATGCTTACGGGTGATGATAAGAACACTGCGCGATTCATCGCCGATCAAGTCGGCATTGATGAAGTAGTCGCCGAGGTCTTGCCCGAAGATAAACTGAATAAAATAAAAGAGCTTCAGGCGCAGGGAAGAATTGTCGCGATGGCGGGAGACGGCGTGAATGATGCTCCGGCCTTGGCACAAGCGGATGTCGGTATCGCGATGGCGACCGGAACGGATGTCGCTATTGAAAGTGCGGGCATTACGCTCTTACATGGCGATATCAGCAAACTCGTAAAGGCGATTCGCCTCTCGAAGTTCACGATGCGCGGTATTAAACAGAATCTTTTCTGGGCTTTTGCCTATAATGTTATCGGCATTCCGCTCGCAAGCGGTATCTTCTACCCATTCTTCGGATGGCTCTTGAGTCCGGTCTTCGCGGGGCTCGCGATGGCATTCTCGAGCGTGTCGGTCGTCGGGAACTCTCTGCGTCTTAAGACAAAACGCTTATAACATATGAAAAACAACATATTTCAGACCCATACCTTCCACATACGCGGCATGCATTGCAATTCGTGTATTCTCTTGACCGAGAGTGAATTGCAGGATGTGGATTATATCTCGCAGGCGACCTCAAACCTGAAAACACACACCGTCGAAGTGTGCGGTGATTTCGGCGGGAAGACACCAGAAGAAATCGCTCGCGAACTGACGCAGGTATTAGAGAAACATGGCTACGCGCTCTCGGTTGATAAATTGCAGCATGATAAAAAATTATCTGACTTCACTATCGCGGTGCCGATTGCAATTCTATTTGCAGTTCTTTTCGTGTTTCTACAGAAACTCGGCATTGTGAACTTAGTGAATGCAAGCAATGTTTCGTACGGCACAGCGTTTATGATTGGTGTCATCGCATCGCTCTCAACCTGTATGGCAGTGGTCGGTGGTCTCGTGCTCTCGATGTCGGCGACCTTCGCTCGAGAAGGCGATAAAGTGCGCCCGCAGATTCTCTTCCATACCGGGCGCATCGTATCGTTCTTCGTTCTTGGAGGAGTTATCGGAGCGATTGGTTCGGCGTTTACACTTGGCATTATGGGCTCATTCATTCTCGGACTTTTCGTTGGTATCGTGATGCTCTTACTCGGTATTAACTTGCTTGATGTGTTCCCGTCGTTTAAACGGTTCCAGCCGGCAATGCCGAAGTTTCTCTCGAAACATGCACTCGGCGTCTCGAAGTTAAATCATGCCTTCACACCGCTCTTGGTAGGAGTGGCGACATTCTTTTTGCCGTGCGGATTCACTCAGGCGATGCAGCTCTACTCGCTCACAACAGGGAGCTTCCTCACAGGCGGTCTCACGATGCTTTCATTTGCGTTCGGTACGCTACCGGTTTTGGCGCTTATTGGGTTCAGTTCGTTCAGTATTAAGAATAGTTCGAAGGCAGGAATATTCTTTAAGTCAGCGGGACTCATTGTGATACTATTTGCGCTCTTCAACATCATTAACAGCTTGGTCGTCATCGGGTTTATCGCGCCGGTATTTAATTTCTAGAACTATGAACGCAACTTCTCTATCTATCATTATCGCCGCGTTGTTCATCGGGGGAGCCATTTTGTTTACGCTGAGCAACACGCCAAGTGGACAATCAGTACCGTCGGCAAACAATGTCAGCATCGTTAACGGAAAACAAATCATCGAGATTAATGCAAAGGGCGGTTACTCGCCGAGAGTAAGTGTCGCAAAGGCAGGTGTTCCTACGGTTATTCGGTTAATCACCAATGGAACCTTCGATTGCTCCTCGTATGTGCGCATCCCGAGTTTAGGTATTAGCAAAGCCCTCCCACAGACCGGCTCAACGGATATTGATGTGGGTACTGCCGGAGCGGGCACGCTTCAGGGAATGTGCGGAATGGGAATGTATCCTTTCGAAGTTAATTTCCAGGATTAAATGATGCGACGATAATGCGCGGAGCGCCGTATTGGTCATTGCGTATCTCTGCAGAGAATCCTTGTGCTTCGAAGAGTCCTGACGCTGTCTCGGCGGAAGAGCTGTCGCATTCAATCCACGCTTCTCCATTTTTAGCGAGATGTTTCGGAAGTTCTGTAGCGATTCGGCGAATGATGTCGAGACCATCCTTACCTGCAAAAAGCGCAATAGAGGGCTCATATTTCGAGACACTTTCAGGTAATCCGCGATCTTCGGGGATATAAGGCGGATTCGCGGCGATGATGTCGAACTTCATATCGCCGAAGGGCTCGAACAAATCGCCGATACGAACATAGTTGCGGTTAGCATCAAGATTGTTTTCGCGAATGTTTTTAAGAATGGTTGCTTCGTGTGCGGGGTCAATCTCGCCGAAATAAACTTGCGCGTTCGGTAGTCGTGCGAGCGCTGCACAGCCGATAGCACCGCTTCCAGCGCAGAGGTCCAAAAATCGCAACTGACGCTCGCCACCATGTCCATTTTCGGTCGCGCTCCGGGCCGCTAGGCCAAGTCCTACTACCGAAAACGAACATGCTGGCTCGCTTAGCAGCTGTTCCGTCCACCACTCTGTTTCGGGGCGAGGAATGAGCGGTCGAGAATCGAGGTAAATCGTAAGACCAAGGAATGGTTGGTCGCCAATGGTATAAGCAAGCGGTTCTTCTGTTTCCATATTGGCAACGCTATCATAGAAACAAAACAAAAACGCGCGCCCTCT
>MFMU01000018.1:10858-11711 GCA_001781915.1 Candidatus Kaiserbacteria bacterium RIFOXYD1_FULL_47_14
AACCGCCGCGATCACCGCCCCCGAATCCGCCGCTTCCTTCGCGGCGAGGAGGACGATCACCTTGCGGACGAGCGAAAGAAACGGAGAGCGTGCGCCCGTCCATTTCCTTCCCATCCCAACGATCAATAGCCGCCTGCGCCTCCGCTTCGGAGGCCATTTCGACGAATCCGAAACCGCGTGAGCGGCCCGTCATACGATCGCTGATAATGCTCGCGGAAACGACATTCCCGGCCTCACTAAAGGCCTTCTTCATATCGTCTTCGGTCGAGCGGTAAGGGATACCCCCTACATAAAGTTTGTTCCCCTGTATTGCTGATCCTGCTGTGTCCATGTATTGGATTTACTGATTAACCTCGCCGAAACTGAACACTTGCGGCCGCTTATGGCCGCAGCGACTTCGAATACTCTGCGAGTTACAGACAAGTATGCCAGAAATGCGCAAAAAACGCAAGTCAAGCGAGGTGTGGACAACCCGCTCTGAACTACTGGAAGAATGCGGGGATAAGAACCCCGACCATGCTGATGGCGAGCAGAACAACGACAATGATGGTGAAAGCGCGTTTCATTTCTTCACTATAACAAAAAAATAGTATAGTGAAAAGAATGCGCGCAAAATACTTCGCGTTATTTTTTATAATCATCGCTTTTGCGTTGAGTGTGCCGAGTGCTGTGTTCGCAGATACTGTTGTTGATACAGAAATTTCTGAAGATACCGTGTGGACAAAAGAAGGGAGTCCCTATCTCATACAAGAAGGAGTAACGATTGAAGAAAACGCGACGCTTACTATCAGACCGGGGGTGGTCGTGCAGTTTGCTGGTGGTAACAGTATGAGTGTTCTTGGTCGTCTGCTTG
>MFMU01000018.1:11746-13281 GCA_001781915.1 Candidatus Kaiserbacteria bacterium RIFOXYD1_FULL_47_14
AGTTGCTTCGTCTTTGAACAATGCAGTGATTCAATATGCATGGGACGCCATTACCGATTTTTATTCTAAGGACTTGTCTGTCTCAAATACAAGAGTTGAGGGTGGTCATATCAGCATTGACGCATACGGAAGCCATCTTTCTTTGGATAATTTTTTAGCCAAGAACCTTTCTGGTGACGCGATAACCATTAGTCATGGAAGCGATGTCACGCTGAAAAATATCACATTGAAGAATGTGGGCGCGGGGATAGGGGTCTATCTTGGAAGTACTGCTGACATAGAGAATCTATTTGTTGATCACTCGGAAGATGAAGCGCTTGCCCTGTATGGCGAGTGTAGTGTGCGCGTTGTGAGTTCTACTATGACTAACGGAGAAAGAGACGCTATAGGCATATATAACGGCAGTTCGATTGATATTCGCGATTCGGTTATTTCAGGATTCCATAAGGGTGCCGGTATTGCCAACTATAACTCGTTAAAATATCCAGCTAATTCTGTTTCTGTAACAAAAAATGAAATAACAAACAATGATATTGGCGTCAGCGTGTACTCGAATAACTCGTCCTATACCATTTCAGACAATGAGATATATCAGAATGCGTCATTCGGTTTTGAATGGTATGGAACAGGGAGTGTTGATGTCAGCAATAATTTCTGGGGCGATGCGAGTGGACCGTATCACGATCTGAGAAATTTGACGGGAAAAGGGAATGCGATGTATGACTGGGATAACACGGTGATTTTCTCACCATGGCTCTCGTTCTGGGGGACGCCTCCTTCTTCTAATGTTTTATTTTTGCCTGGTATCGAGGGCAGTCGGCTGTATGAAGGAACGGGCTGCGGGAAAAGTGCTGAAGAAAAACTCTGGGAGCCGATTGCCGGTTCAAGAACTGACATTGTCTGGGGAATTTTGCGTAGCGTGGGAGATAAAAAAGTGCGCGACTTATTTTTGAATAACGCGGGAGAAAGTGTTTGTGATGATGTTTATACCAAAGAAGGCGACATTCTAGATTCGGCCGGCGGAGATATTTACAAATCGTTTATAAGCGAGATGAACGGGCTGAAAACCGATGGCACTATCGCCGAATGGAAGCCGGTCGCGTATGACTGGCGGCTTTCTCTCGATGATTTAATAAAAAATGGCACGGAACGCGGTGGGAAAATATATTATTCAGAAGCGACGAGTACGCCGTACATCGAGCAGGCGCTTCGAGCGCTCGCGGCATCCTCGAAAACGGGGAAGGTGACTATCGTCGCGCACAGCAACGGCGGTCTCGTCGCGAAAGCGCTCTTGAATCGTGGCGGTTCAACCGCCACGCTTGTGGATAAGGTGATTATGGTTGGCGCGCCGCAGAGCGGTGCGCCGGTGGATGTCGGCGCATTGCTGTATGGGTATGATCAGGGTATTTCTTCGTGGGGCATTCCTATTTTGCACGCTTCTGTCGCTCGAGGGCTCGCACAGAACTCGCCGATGGCGTATCATCTGCTTCCATCGCAGAATTATCTGGAGAGTATCGCGAGCGACACGAATCATC
>MFMU01000018.1:13292-13937 GCA_001781915.1 Candidatus Kaiserbacteria bacterium RIFOXYD1_FULL_47_14
TTACTGATTTCTTGCGCGCGTCCGCGCTTAATTCAGGGCTTATTGATTATGCGAATACCACGCACACCGCGCTTGATGCTTGGACACCGCCCGATGGTATCGAAGTGGATCAAATCGCCGGTTGGGGAGCCGACACCGTCGCGGGTATCGACTTCTACACGCCGCAATTGGCTGACGCTCTTACTGCTCTCGAGCCGACTCGCGCGTATCGCCCGATATTTACCGAGGACGGCGACGGGACCGTTCCTGTCCCAAGCGCGCTTATGATGGCGTCGAGTACGAGTGTGAAGAGGTATTGGGTTGATTTACAATCTTATAATAAACTCGTATCTACAAAACGAAGTCACAAAGATTTATTTGAAATTCCATCAATTCAGGACTTCATAAAAAATATTATTACAAACAGCACGAGTACACTTCCATCGTATATTTCATCGAGCCAACCGCCAGCAAATACTGAAAATAAAAAACTCACCTTTTTCCTTCACTCGCCACTCACACTTCAGCTCACTGACTCGTCAGGAAATATCACCGGTCTCGCAGAAGATAACTCGATCACACAAGACATCCCCAACTCAACTTATGGAGAGTTTGGCGAGGTAAAGTACATTACCGTCCCAGAAGACAGTTACCAGCTCACGATGC
>MFMU01000019.1:0-5013 GCA_001781915.1 Candidatus Kaiserbacteria bacterium RIFOXYD1_FULL_47_14
CACTACTGGCTCTCTCGGGAGCGAAGTGAAGGCGCTTCAGCAGTTCTTGAACGCACACGGCTACACTGTCTCCGCTAGTGGTGCGGGCTCTGTCGGCAATGAGACCACAACCTTCGGTGGTGCAACTCGTGCAGCGCTGATTAAATATCAGAAAGCGAAAGGCATCACGCCTGCAGTCGGATACTTCGGCGCATTAACGCGAGCAGCGATTAATTCTGAAAAATAGGGTCTAAAAGATGCGAGAACCCCTCCTTTGCCTAAAAGGCTATGGATGGGCAAGCAAAACTCCACCGAAAGGCGGAGTTTTGCGTATGGTATGCTTTCTCTAAAGAGGATATGAGTAATTCAAACAATAAAAAACGCTTAGAAGCTGAACGAAGAATGCTTCCATTCGCTGTGGAATTTTTAAAGTTTTGCATTATTTTTGCAGTCATCATTACAGTTGCACTCTTCACACTGCAGGTCGCCTCTGCTTCCCTCTGAGTACTTTATGTTTAAGTCAGAGTTAAACAATTCTCGTTATCCCCACATCTTTTGTTTAAGTCAGAGTTAAACGGGGAATCATTGGTATAGTTGCCGAATGAGAGTAGAACCTTTTTCAGTGGGTTCTATCATTCATGTTACGAAAAGGGGTACGCGCGGGATGGATATTGTACGTGATTCGCACGACAAAGATCGTTTTGTTCGGTCACTTTTCTTGCTAAATGATACCTACACGGGCGCAAATTGGCATCGAGAGACATCTGGATTGCCTCTTTTTGAACGGCCTAATTATTGGCCGGAGCGCGAGCCACTCGTACAGATTCTCGCGTGGACACTTCTCTCAAATCACGCCCATCTTCTCCTTAAAGAAATTCGCGAGGGAGGAACGACGAAGTTTATGCAACGATTCTGCGGAAGTATGTCTCTCTGTTTCAATTTAAAATATGGAGAACGAGGAAGCATATTCCAAGATGCCTATCACAGCAAAACTGTTGAAACAGACGAACACTTCAACTATCTTGCGTTTTATATCTTAGTAAAAAATACACTCGAGATGTATCCAGGCGGTTTGCCTGAGGCACTTGCTGATTTCGATACTGCTTGGCAATGGGCGTTGTCATATCACTTTTCAAGTTTAGGTAAACAAATTGCCAGTGTACATTCACCAATCATTGATGATTCAGAAGGTCTTATTCGCAAGGTTATCGGCGATAGTGATGCTTATAAAAAAGAAGCATGCGAACTCATCGCTTTTCATCTGAAAACAAAAGGTTCGGAATTCACTGAGGTTATGCTGGAAAATTGGTAAATTCGTGAATTCTGTTTAAGTCAGACTTAAACATAAACAAGTGCTCTATAAGATTGGTGATTTGCATTTCGGTAGTATTCTGGTAAGGTTCTCTTTGTACGAACCGAAGACCGTAGGTCCTTATTTAAGGGACAATTCGTTAGTTAATTGACGAGCCTGCGCAGGGAGACCTTTTCGCCAATCGGCGAAGGTCGAACTCTCCTTTATTTCGTTCGTATGAAAAAATCGTATGGCAATATCAAAAGATAAAAAGCGTGAGATAGTCGCGAAATTGGTAGATGCTTTTAAAGAAGCATCTTCTATTGCGTTCGTCGGCTTCACAAAACTAACTGTTGCGGACGCTTCTAAGATGCGTACACAGCTCAGAGATGCCGGGGTGAAATACTATGTCGCGAAGAAGACCCTTATTAAAAAAGCACTCGAAGGGCGCGGATACACAGGCGAACTGCCAGCATTGCCCGGAGAAATTGCGGTTGCATGGACCACTAATGATGTGACGGCACCAGCTCGTGGTGTCTATGAATTCGGCAAGAAACTAAAGGGAGCTCTTATGCTCCTTGGAGGCGTGTTCGAAGGTGGATTCATTAATGCTGAGAGAGTGGCTTCAATCGCAACGATTCCGCCTATGCTTGTTCTGCGTGGGATGTTCGTGAATGTTATCAACAGTCCGATTCAAGGGCTCGTTATGGCACTTGATCAAATTAGTAAGAAAAAACAATAATTATGGATGAAACTACCATTGAAAATACTGAAAATGTCGAGACGGCAGTTGAGGTGCCGAGCAAGTTCAAAAAGCTCGTAGAAGAAATTGAGAAGATGTCAGTTCTAGAACTCTCCGAAATCGTAAAGATCTTGGAGAAGAAATTTGGTGTGAGCGCGGCAGCAGTCGCGGTCGCTGGTCCTGCAGCAGGATCAGCTCCAGAAGAAGAAGGTAAGTCCACCGCTGATGTGGAACTTACTGAAGTTGGCGCGAACAAAATTGCAGTTATTAAAGCAATTAAAGAGGTGCTTGCACTCGGTCTGAAAGAAGCCAAGGATCTCGTCGATGGTGCGCCATCAATGTTGAAACAAGGCATGAAGAAGGAAGATGCTGCAGAGTTCGCTAAGAAGCTTACGGATGCCGGAGCAAAAGTCACTCTGAAGTAACTTTTGTATAGCTCACAATTTCAAGGGACAAAAAGCACTCATTATGAGTGTTTTTTGCGTTTTCTCTCTTAAACCTCTACACTAGCGGCACTATGAAGCCGCTCGCAAAAATCTTCGGTTCACCAGCTCGTTTGAAAATACTGCGTCTTTTCGTGTTCAGCCAAGATGTCGCATTCACGCTTGCTGATGTTATGGAACGGATAAAACTCTCAAAAGAAATTGCGCACCGTGAACTTTTCGAGCTTCTTGAGAGTGGTTTCTTGAGAAAGAAAGGATCGCGTTCTTCTGCGAGTTATCAGGTAGACCCGCGTTTCGAATTCCTTTCTTCGCTCAATGTCTTCATTCGCGAAACAACGAGCGTTCGCCCGCGCGTTATTATGGCTGCATTGCGGCGCGCAGGAACACTGCAACTGGTTGTGCTTTCTGGATTTTTTACTGGCGTCATTGAATCGCAAATTGATCTTCTTATTGTTGGCGACCATCTTGAAGAACGAACGCTTGCGCAAGTAGTACACTCTCTTGAAGCTGAGCTCGGGCGCGAGATTCGCTATGCTTCTTTTGCGACAGCTGATTTCCGTTATCGCAACGGCGTCTATGACCGCCTCTTGCGTGATGTTTTCGACTATCCACACCGCCTGCTTATTGACAAAATAGGGCTTTAGAAATGGTACACTGTCAGGTAGATACTCGCAGAAACAGTGCGAGTAATTAATCACATAAACAAAGCGCTATTCACTATGGTTTTCAACACATGGGCGGATGTACTAAGCAAGTCCTTTCAGAATCTTTTCTATGGGCTGGTGGCGTTCATTCCTAATTTAGTCATTGCGATTGTTATTTTCATTGTCGGTTGGCTCGTCGGCGTTGGTTTGAGTCGCGTAGCCGTACAGATCGTCAACGCATTGCGCGTTGATCAAGCACTTCGAGCAACCGGTCTTGAACGAGTACTCTCGCGTGCTGGTTTTGAACTTTCTTCAGGTAAGTTCCTCGGGGCTCTCGTTAAATGGTTCTTCATTATCGTCTTCTTGGTGGCATCACTCGATGTGCTCCACCTCACGGTGGTGAACCTCTTCATTAGCGATGTCGTTCTCGGGTATCTTCCGCAGGTAATCGTTGCGGTCTTGATTCTTCTCGTTGCAGCAGTTGTCGCAGAGGCGATGGAACATGTTGTTCGAGGTTCTGCGAAAGCAGCATCACTCCGAGCAGCTGGTTTCCTAGGCAAAGTTACGCGCTATTCGATCTGGATTTTTGCGATTCTTGCAGCGCTCGCGCAGCTGAATGTAGCGACGGCGTTTGTGCAGACACTCTTCACAGGCGTGGTCATTGCCGTAGCGCTTGCGCTCGGCCTTTCCTTCGGTCTTGGAGGTCAGACAGCAGCAGCACGCTATCTCGAGAATCTTCGTTCAGAAATAAAGGACTAGTAGTTATACACAAAACCGCCCCGCTCCCGCGGGGCGGTTTTGTGTTTATCCACACCTTCGTTTGGAGGGAATCATAGTGGTACAATAGCCATCTATGTTGACCCTTGCTGACAAGAAGTACTTGACCGATAACTTTGCCACAAAGAAAGAGTTTGTTGGCTTGAATGGCGATGTCGAAGGTCTTCAAAAGGATGTTACGGAACTCAAAGTAGAATCGACTCTTCTGCAACAGACCGTTCAGCGATTGGAGCAGGGTATGGAACGGACTGAAGGGAAAATTGATAAAGTCCTAAACAAGCTCGATAAATTTGTCGGTAAAGTTGCTGACCTCGAACAAGAAAACAAAATGGGCGCAGTAACGCTCCGCCGTCACGGTATCCAAATCCACGAACTCGCCACCGCGACTGGCACTGCTATTTCTGAATAATCATACATAGGTCTGTCCTATGTAGTCATAAGAAAGCTAAGGTTCGTATCAAGAGTATATACCTCATACAGCTTGTTGACAGGGATTTATCGCTCGTCTATACTCGCTGTACGTGTCTACGAACCGAAAGAACCCACAAATTTCTGGAGCGGATAGGCCGTAAGGCCCGCGCGTTGTAAAACGCTCGAAGAACCGCCCCAGAGGCGGTTCTTTCGTTTCGGGGGACACGCGAATCTTTGACATACGAATATGCATAGGTAGCCCGCCGCACTTCGTGCGGCGGGAAGTGAACAAATGATTGTGGTATACAAAGTTCCGCATGAGAGACATAAGAGTACACGGTGGATGCCTTGGCCTAGGACGGCTAAGAAGGACGCGACTAACCTGCGAAAAGCTTCGGGGAGGCGGTTTGTAGCCTTTGATCCGGAGATATCCGAATGGGGAAACCCTCCAATTTTAAATTGGAATCCGCGGGGTAACGCCTGCGTGAAGCGAACCCGGGGAAGTGAAACATCTCAGTACCCGGAGGAAAAGAGAACAATATGAGTTGCGTTCCGTCGGCGCGTATGTTCGTGCTGATGGAACGCAACTCGCGTGATACCCTGAATAGCGGCGAGCGAAAAGGGAAAAGCCCAAACCTCATTTTTCGAAATGGGGGGTTGTAAGATATGAACGGCGTACTTGTACGCGAAGAGTTATCAATCGTCTTTATAGCAGAAGCTGCTGGG
>MFMU01000019.1:5021-5929 GCA_001781915.1 Candidatus Kaiserbacteria bacterium RIFOXYD1_FULL_47_14
AGGTGAAAAGAACCCCGAGAGGGGAGTGAAATAGAACTGAAACCGTGTACTTACAAGGGGTCGGAGCGGTGAGTTTATTCGAACCGTGACGGCATGCCTATTGAAGAATGAGCCGGCGAGTGTGTGTATCTTGCGCAGCTAAGCCCTTACGGGGCGGAGCTTTAGGGAAACCGAGTGTGAATAGCGCGTCTGTAGGATACATACGACCCGAAGCCAGATGAGCTTGCCATGAGCAGGGTGAAGTTTGTCGAAAGACAAATGGAGGCCCGAACCCGTAGGTCGTACAACGCCTTGGGATGACTTGTGGTAAGGAGTGAAAAGCTAATCGAATCTGGGAATAGCTGGTTCTCTCCGAAACAGCTTTTGGGCTGGCGTTGCCATATCGCGTGCGTGGGGGTAGAGCACTGGAAGGGACCAACAGGGAGAAATCTCGTGGTTCCTATCAAACTCCGAATACCATGCACTCGGGCAGCAGTTAGAAGGTGGGGGCGAAGCTCCATCGATCGAGAGGGGAAGAGCCCAGATCGCCAATTAAGGCCCCAAAATCGACGCTCAGTACATCACAAGGAAGTGAGGACTCATAGACAGTGAGGATGTTGGCTTAGAAGCAGCCACCATTCAAAGAAAGCGTAACAGCTCACTCATCGAGAGTCCTTGCGCCGAAGATGATCGGGGTTAAGCGTCGTGCCGAAATTGCGGGTTTAATCCGTATTTATATAGATTAAGCGGTAGGAGAGCGTTCTGTTCGCGATGAAGCTTAAGGGGTAACCCATGGTGGAGCGTACAGAAGTGAGAATGCCGGTACAAGTAACCACAATGCGGGTGAGAACCCCGCACATCGAAAGACCAAGGTTTCCTCAGCTATGGTGATCAACTGAGGGTTAGTCGGGCCTAAGGGGATGGCGAGA
>MFMU01000020.1:0-2067 GCA_001781915.1 Candidatus Kaiserbacteria bacterium RIFOXYD1_FULL_47_14
CATAGCGGAAACAGCCCCGAGGCGGATGCCGAGGGGTGGATTTCTTATGCAAAGGACAAGCTAATCTAGCGGAAAAATAGCCGGAGACCGCTAAAGGTATTTGGGTTGAACGGGTCATTTCCTCCTATATGATCCGTTCCTCGGAGAAAATGACCCGTTCCCGCCCGAGCCCTGCCGCCATTCCTTATTCAAAAAATCCTCCCCCGCCAAAAAAGAAAGTATGAGACGGCAGGGCGAAGGGCGGTCGCGCGTAATCGCGCGACGAGCGCCGAGTCAGCGAGGCGCGAGAAAGGAATGTTAGTTCGTTGGGTGTTGGGCGAAATAGGTTCGAGTTTGGTAGTATAGAGTCACATGAAGAAAAAACAGCACCTGTGTGCTGTTTTTTCTTACCCCCCCCCCCGTCAGGAAATTCATTCGTGTTCGCCACAAAGCAGAAACTCCTGCCTTACGGCAGGACGAGGATGATTGGGCGAAATGCTAGTTGTAGATTAGGGGACTCTTGTAAATCCGTTTTCCAACAAGCGCTTTTACAGTTTTCTTTCCGAGAATTGCAAGCGCAACGGCTCGATGGTTTCCGTCGTCAATATCGTACTTACAATGTTCATACTGCTTACTTTGAGCCGACCGAATGAGCTTATTATGACGTATAACACCATCTTCCAGCACGATCAGAGGCACATATTCCGTAATGAGTTCGGCGAAAGGTATCATCTTTTCGATATATTTCGCTCGTAAATTCTTCTTTGTTAGCCGCTTACCTGTCAGCTGCTTTTTAATATAAGTCGCGGTATCGACAGCAGAACCGCGCGTTGCGATGTCTGGAAGTCCGCCCATTCGTGGCCATACGCCACACTGGTCGAGACGAATTGTCTTTAGTTCCCATTTGGAATTCAAGTAATTGTCGTAACGAGGATGGTAATTATCGAGATGGTAAGAAAGCAGTTTTTTGTCAGAAAGCCGATTTGCTTCACGAGTCGCTCTCCTAAGTTCACGTTCAAGCTGCACTTTCGTTAGTCGCTTGCTCTTGGTTACTTTTTTGAGCAAATCATTCGCGATATAAAATGTACGAATAGCGTCGAGCGGGGAGAAAGCTTCTTTCATGTTGTGAATAATACTAACATACATAAAACTGTTCTAACCTCGTTCCGGACGGTGCCTGACGAGCGGGCTCGACTTGTGCCCGCACATATAAAACCGTCAAGAAATTCATTCGTGTAGTGAGCAAGTAGTGAGCAAGGACTAGTGAGCAAGGACTACCCTTGCTCAAGATTACGGTGTGGGGTAATTCCCTGTGAGAGGGGCTCTTTCTCAACTTGTGGAAACCGTTATGCCTAGTATAGGTGGGAGACAATGAAATTCTGTCCTTGAGCAGGCCGGAGTCGCCAATAGAATACCACCCTTATGGTCTGATGAGATGATGTTCATCTAACCGAATAATCACCACAGGAGCTTCCAAGCCATTTTTCCCAGCCCTCGATACGGGGCTTTTTTATAACGAAGAAGCACCATATACTGTATGAACATGAACTTTCTTTATCGTCGCGTGCTGAAACCGATGTTGTTTCTGTTTAGCGCCGATTCGGTGCATAGTTTTTTTATTACCATTGGCGAGTTCGCCGGGCGATGCGCGCTTCTGCGCTGGAAACTTGGGTTTTTTTATAAGTATAAAGGTGCTGACATAAGTAAGGTAGTCGACGGTATAACCTATCGCACACCCGTCTTACTCTCGGCAGGATTTGACACAGACGGACAGCTGACACAAGTGTTGTCCTCGCTCTCGTTCGGCGGAGAAGAAATCGGCTCGATAACCGCGCATCAGTGCGAAGGGAATCCGCGTCCGCACTTCATACGGCTTATCCGCAACAAGAGCTTCGTCGTGTATAAAGGCCTGCGCAATCGCGGGGTCGACGCACTCATCTCGAAACTCTCGCGCACGAAGCGTTCACCCGATTTTGTACTCGGCATCTCTATCGCACGCACCAATGAAAAAGAAGTGGCGATTGATGCTGAAGCGGGTATACGCGACTATGTCGAATCGTTTAAGAAGCTGAACGCCGCAGGCATCGG
>MFMU01000020.1:2092-2399 GCA_001781915.1 Candidatus Kaiserbacteria bacterium RIFOXYD1_FULL_47_14
AATCGCTGGCGCAACTTCTCCCTCGACTGTGCGAGGTCCACTGCACCAAGCCGGTCTATTTGAAGATGCCTATCAACATTCCATGGGAGCAGTTCTCTGCGCTCGCTGATCTCGCTGACGAGAACGATATACAAGGACTCATTATCGGTAATGTGAATAAAAATTATACTGAACTCGCACATCCAGAAGATGTGCCGAAAGAATTCCGCGGCGGGATCTCGGGCGCGCCCTGTCGCGCGCTCTCGACCGAACTTATCCGGAAGACGCGAGAGAAATACGGCTCGCGATTCACCATTATCGGCGTCGG
>MFMU01000020.1:2462-3746 GCA_001781915.1 Candidatus Kaiserbacteria bacterium RIFOXYD1_FULL_47_14
CATCTCCGGCATGATCTTCGAAGGCCCCGGCCTTATTAAGGATATCTGTGAGCGATATGCCGAAGGGCTTGACTTTTAAATACAAATATGCTAGCTTATTAGCAGATAAAAGAGGTGAATTCGCATCATAACTTTCCAACAAATGGAGGTATTACATGCTGTTCCCCAAGTTCTTTTACAAGGCCTTTGAGATCATTCGGTACACTGTCTTGATCTCTACAGTGTTGTTTCTCTTCGGCATCGTTCTCAAGATGATAGTTGAGCCTTTCTCTCTGACTATCACGATCCTGGTCGTGCTGTTTCTCACAATTCATACATTCCTCGACAACGAGTGGACGAATGCACTTCTGTCGGTTGCAGGAATCACTCTTTATGCGGCTTCTTGGCCCATTACAAATATATGGGGATATTGGCTCGGTGCGTGTTTCTGGTCTTCCGGCATCCTCTTATGGTTTGCTGTTGTGTATCGGACATTCTCGAAACATCCGATGATTGCGGTACATCCGGCGGCAGACCGCCAGAACCAAGACGAAGAAGGTGAAGAGATTGTGCCTGCTGAAGTTGAGTTCACAATCGGCAAACCGGTAACTTACATTCCGGTCGCTGTCAGTGGAGGAAGAAAGATTAACAAAGGAACAAGAGGTCAGTATTGCAAAGATGATACATTCAATCTTTGGACTGGTACTGATGGTGACTCACTCGTTCACCGTTTCTACATTCCCGAGGCGGTACTTACGGTTGAAAAACCAGTAACTTATGTTCATATAACCATCAAAGGGAAAACTGAAAACGGAGAATGGAAAGGCAGTATGTTCCCTCGCTGGGAAGACGGGGGATTAATAGGTCGTTTCTATGGACTCATGTCCGAGAAGGAAATCAACCCTGTCGAAAACCCTGGTAGCGTCGTCTCAGATTATCGGGAATGGTGCATATCTTTGGGTTCATACAACGGGTACTTCACCCCCGAAGACGCTGTATGGATTGAATTTTGGCTTCGTGCACAAGGCGCAAACAAAAAAAACGATGAAGTACTTTCCCCCGAAGAATGAATCTTATCGATGTAAAGCCCCTGACAGGTATGTCAGGGGCTTGTTGTTTTTGTAAGAACTGTCTTGTTTGTGGTATCGTAATGTGATGACTGACACACGACCTGTTTTACTCTCGGGAATTAAGCCGACCGGTGATTTACATATCGGGAATTATTTTGGCGCGATGCGCCAATTTGTCGAACTTACCAAAGAAGGAAAGTATCGCACCTTCATTTTTGTTGCTGATTATCATGCG
>MFMU01000020.1:3756-3861 GCA_001781915.1 Candidatus Kaiserbacteria bacterium RIFOXYD1_FULL_47_14
TGCAGGACGCCGAGGAGATGCGCCGCCGCACGCGCGAGATAGTGATGGCATATCTCGCTATCGGTCTCGACCCGAAAGAGGTTATCTTTTTCAAACAATCAGATG
>MFMU01000020.1:3943-6016 GCA_001781915.1 Candidatus Kaiserbacteria bacterium RIFOXYD1_FULL_47_14
AGCTGAAGCGAAGAATAAAGAAATTAGCGTCGGCTCGTTTAATTATCCGATGCTAATGGCGGCTGACATTCTGCTCTACGACACGGCGATTGTGCCGGTGGGAGCTGACCAGAAACAGCATATCGAATATGCGCGCGACACCGCGGAGAAGTTTAATCGGATTTTCAAAACCGACACCTTTAGACAGCCCGAGCCGTACATTATGCCTGAGGTCGCCGTCGTTCCCGGTACCGACGGACAGAAGATGAGCAAGAGTTATGGCAATGTCATTCCGCTTTTCGCTTCGCGCGATGAACTGGTAAAAGCGGTGATGAGAATCGTGACTGACTCCGGCGACCCTTCGACAAGCTCAGGGCAAGCCGCCCCGAAGAATGTCTACGCGATTCATAAACTCGTGCGAAGTGAGAATGAGCTCAAAACGCTCTACGAAGAGAATCAAGGTAATTATAAAAAACTAAAAGAATTACTTATCGAAGACCTCGACCACTATCTCGCGCCGATACACGCGAAGTATGAAGAACTGAAAAACGATTCGAGCATTGTCGAAGAAGTCCTCGAGAAAGGGAAGCAGGAAGCGCGCGCCGTGAGCGAAGCGAAGATGGAAGAAGTCCGCCGCGCCATTGGCGTATCATAATATTTCTATGGAACGAACTACTATTGTCGGGCTCGGGAGTCATATCGGCGAGATGGTCAGCATTTCGGGCTGGGTGGATGTTCGCCGCGACCACGGGAAGCTGGTGTTTTTAGATATTCGTGACCGTTCTGGGAAAGTGCAGGTGATCTGCTTGCCAGATCATACCGAGGTTCTTACCGAGGCGCAGAAAATAAACCTGGAATCAGTCATAACAATTGAAGGCATTGTGAACGAGCGACCTGAAAAAATGCGCACCGAAGGCACGAACGGAAACATCGAACTCGAAGCACTCTCGATAACGATTCTCGCACAGGCGCAGGAATTGCCATTTCCAAAAGATGAAGAAGTGAATCTCGATACTTATCTCGACAATCTGCCGCTCACGCTCCGCTCTGAACGCGCCCGCGCCATTTTCAAAGTGCAGGCAGAAATAGCAAATGCGTATCGCGGATTCCTCGGTATCGAGGGCTTCACAGAATTCCAAGCCCCGAAACTTATCGGCGACGACGCCGAAGGCGGCGCGGATGTTTTCTCAGTTCCTTATTTCAATGGTAAAACCGCCCATCTCGGCACTTCGCCGCAATTCTATAAGCAGATTATGGTCGGCGTTCTCGAACGGGTTTACACCATCGGGAATGTGTATCGCGCGGAGAAACATTCGACGACGCGCCACATCAACGAATACACTTCGATGGATATGGAAATGGGATTCATCACCGACCATCGCGACATTATGAATTTCGAAACGCGCCTCTTGCACGCGATTATCAAACAGTTACAGATGAATTGTGAAAAAGAATTTGAACTGCTTGGTGCTATGCTGCCCAACGCTCCAGAAACATTCCCTGCACTAAAGCTCCGCGAGGCGCTCGAACTTATTTATAAAGAAACCGGACGCGATAATCGAAATGAACCCGATCTCGAGCCGGAGGATGAACGCTGGCTCTGCGAATGGGCGGCAAAAGAGAAGGGGAGCGACTTTATTTTCATCACACACTATCCGGTCTCGAAACGGCCGATGTATACGATGGAAGATGAGAATGATCCGGGCTACACCAAGAGTTTCGATCTTCTCTTCCGCGGCGTCGAGATAACGACCGGCGGTCAGCGCCGACACGACTATAATAATCTCGTCGCAGGTTTTAAGATGAAAGGACTTGATCCTGAAAAGTTCTCTTATTATTTGCAAGCATTCAAATATGGTATGCCGCCACACGGCGGGTGGGGTATGGGTCTCGAACGACTTACCCAGAAGATGCTCGGACTTGCGAATGTGAAAGAAGCAACACTCTTCCCGCGCGACATTAATCGCATCGACATACTCCTCTCCTCCAATGCAAACGACGCTCCCGAGAACTAATTTCACTATCCAGACGGAATCCTACCAAGGGCCGTTCGAGCTCTTGCTCGACCTTATCGAAGCGCGGAAACTCCTCGTT
>MFMU01000020.1:6052-11207 GCA_001781915.1 Candidatus Kaiserbacteria bacterium RIFOXYD1_FULL_47_14
ATTCAGCATGTGCGCGCACAAGAAGCATTTCCGGTAGAAGAGACCGCGAATTTTATTCAGATTGCGGCGACACTGCTTCTGATAAAATCGAAGTCGCTTATTCCCGACCTGATGCTCTCTGAAGAAGAGAACACTGATGTTGAAGACCTGAAACGCCGGCTCGCCGCCTACGAAAAAGTGCGCGAGGCGTCGCGCGAGCTCCTGCGCATTTTCGGCAAGACGATGATGCTCCCAGCAGGGGAACGCCTCCCCGATCCATTCTTCGCACCCTCGCGCGACCTCTCTACGAGCGCGCTCGCTGAAGCGATGGCGCGCATTCTCGCTGCGCGAGAAGTCGTCGAAGAACTCCCCGAGGCACGCGTGAAGCCGCTCGTTACCATCGAAGAAATGATGGATCGACTCGCGAAACGCGTACAAAGCGCGATGACGCTTTCTTTTAAGGACTTCGCTGGCGGGACGAAAGACCCCTCGACAGGGCTCGGGGCAGGAAAAATAGAAATCATCGTCTCATTCCTCGCGCTCCTCGAGCTTGTGAAGCAGGGTGCCGTCGCCGCCGAACAATATAATATCCATGGCGACATCCGCATCAGCCACACTGCCGCTACCGCCGTCCCGCGCTACGGGTAGTCAGCAAATCCCTTGTGCATACCCAGTATGCACAACAGAGACAGGTGATAGTATTTTGAAATGAGACAGGAACAATTTACGCCAGGAACATTCGTGCATGTCGTCAATCGCGGAGCTCACAAAATAGATATCGTACGAACAGATGCAGATCGTTGGCGCTTCTTGAAACTTCTTCGGTATCTCAATGATGCAAATGCTCCGCGAAATTGGGAACGCGATATATCACCCGATCATATTCGGAATAATTTTGCACGCCCAGAGCATTGGGATGAGGCACAACCGTATGTATCGATACTTTCGCATTGTCTTAAAGACAACCATTTCCATCTTCTCCTCCTTGAACAATTAGAGGGCGGTACGAGTAAATTCATGCAAAGAGTTTCAAGAAGCATGGCTGCAAACTTCAACGCAAAATATGAAGGTTCTGGCGTCCTCTTCCAAGGATCGTTTCGCGCTCGTATCGTTGATAATGACATTCATCTTCAACACCTTGCAGTCTATATAAATATCAAAAATGTGTTCGAAGCATATCCTGGTGGTTTAAAAATAGCACTAGACAATTTTGATGATGCGTACGCATGGGCAACTCAATACCCATTTTCTAGTACCGCAGACTTCGCAGGGAAACGCAAGTCATCACTTCTCGATCATGAGACACTCAAATCTCTATTCGCATCGTCTGCAGATTTTCGAGTTGCGGCTGAAGAGTTTGTGAATGCTCGACTCGAAATAGAAGATTCATTACGCGAACTCACTTTAGACGAATGAGCTAATCTTTTCCTTGTGCATACTGGGTATGCACAACATTATCTGACTAGGTGGATAAGTTTACACAAAACAGCAAAATAATGCTATAATTTCACCTATGAAAACCACACAAAGAGGATTTGTTGTTCCATTACTTATCGTGATTATTGCGCTTCTGCTCGCCGGTGGCGGAGCGTATGTATATGTGCAGCAAGGAACAACACAGACCTCAAATTCTCAAATTGCAGGATGGGAAACATATAAAAATTTAGGTTTTGAAATAAGTTACCCTACTGCGTGGATTATTGACAAAAGTTCAGAATCACAAGGAGTTATTTGGCTCAGAACTAAAAGCAGACAGGCCGATCTAGATGCAAAAAAGATGACCAGAGTGTTTGATATTGAAATCAGAGTTTATAACACTGTCGCTGAATTGCCAAATAATGAGCAGGATAAATTTTCATTCGCCAATTGGATAGACATGAAAGCAGATGAATATGGTTTTGTTGATCGGACTCCAATTATGATTGACGGAGTAAGTGGATATAAAGGGGTTACAGGTGGTGAAGTTTTTGGAGATTACCTGCAATTTGTTGAAAACAAAGGGAAAATATACGAGGTAGGAATTAATGGCAAAGCAACAGAAGAAGAAATGAATATCGTAAAAAGCTTTAAATTCACAAAATAAACATTGCTGAAGAGGGGAAGCGCCGTTATGATAGAGAAATGTTGACGCCTCCAGCAGCGGTACAAGCGCTCCTCTTCGCCTCGGGCGAGGCACTTGAGAAAAAACAGCTCGCTACGCTTCTCGAGATGAAAGATGAGGAACTTGCGGTAGTACTTCGAGCTCTTGTTGGGTTGTTAAAAGGAAGCGGTCTCACTCTTATCGAAACCGCTGATGAAGTAGAATTGCGCACCGCCCCAGAAGCGTCCGTTATCATAAAAAAGCTCCACGAGAGCGAGCTCGCACGCGACCTCGGGAAGGCGAGTATGGAAACACTCGCGGTTATCGCGTACAAAACAGGTGCCACGCGCGGAGAGGTGGATTGGGTGCGCGGGGTTAATTCTTCAGCATCGCTTCGCACGCTCCTGATGCGCGGTCTTATAGAAGGGAAGGAAGACGAGCGCGATAAACGACGCATACGCTACACCATAACGACTGAAGCGCTCGCACACCTCGGTCTTGCACGCATTACCGATCTTCCGCGGTATAGTGAACTTACAGCCGTCGCACATACCATTAGTAAAGAAGAATCATCATGAACATTGCCGATTTACAGAAACTTGCTCAACGAACTCGCTCTATGCGAGAAGCCGGTATCGCGCTCTTATTCTCATCAAGCATTCTGGCATTGTTTATTTTCATACCGCCACTTTTTGCGAAAGAACAATCAGCACCTCCAATCACGGCGGCTGTTGCAGTCGCCGTGCCTAATGCGTTTGTTGCTATTTCTCTCGAAGCGAAAGCGGCTATTATCTATGATCTCGCGACCGGAGAAACACTGTATGCCAAAAATGCCGACGACCAACTTCCGCTCGCCTCGCTTACGAAACTCTTAACCGTCTATGCGGCACTCGACAAACTTTCGCCGAATACGCCAATTACTATTTCATCTTCCGCCGCACAGCTTGAAGCGCCACGAGCTTTTTCTGTCGGACAAACATTCGCACTCGCCGATCTTGCTCGCTTAACACTCACTGCTTCCTTGAATGATGGATCTATCGCAATCGCTGAAGCAACGGCGACTCTTGAAAATCGACCGCAAAGCGAAATGCTCGCCGGTGCAGCGGCGGCACTCGGCCTCTCACAGACATATGCGCTCAACGGGAGCGGTCTTGATGTAAACGCTTCGGTATCTGGCGGTTACGGTTCCGCATACGATCTTGCCCGACTTGCCGGCGCGCTTGTCGAACAATCTCCAGCAATCGCAGAGGCGACAACAAAAAGTTCTGCACAGGCAGTATCAAAAGAAGGTCGTTCTTTCAAAGTTATTAATACTGACCCGATGATTAACACTATTCCACATCTCTTGCTCTCAAAAACCGGCTACACCGATCTTGCGGGCGGTAATCTCGCTCTCATTTTTGATAGTGGGATTGGACATCCGATTGCGATTGTTGTGCTCGGTTCATCACAAAAATCACGCTTCACTGACGGCTCCGCTCTAGTCGCCGCCACGCTCGCTCATTTTGCGGGTATTGCTTCTTTATGATTAGCACCGCTGCACGAGTGCTTATTCCTTCAGCAACAGCATTTGCTTTCGGCATTGTTTTCGCACCGCTTCTCGCCGGCATTTTATATCGCGCGAAAGCATGGAAGAAAAAAGCCGGCAAGGGCGCCGGCATCGGCGGCGGGCAAACGCCGATTTTTGACGAGCTTCATAAAGAACGCGAGGTCTCTACACCGCGTATGGGAGGTATTCTTATTTGGTCTTCAGTGCTCGCAACGGCATTTCTTTTTTGGATTTTTGCCCGTTCATTTGATTCTTTTTGGCCATCGCTGGATTTTGTGAATCGGCGTGAGACATGGCTGCCTATTTTTGCGCTTGTCGCCGGAGCTCTCGCAGGACTGGTCGATGACTTTCTTGAAATAACAAAAGGGACTGGCGGTCTCTCTCTCGCTCGGCGACTTTCTATTGTTTGCATTATCGGACTTGTCGCGGGTTGGTGGTTTTATGCGAAACTTGGAGTCATTGCGGTCGGTATTCCTTTTGCGGAGCCCTTATTCCTCGGCTGGCTTGTTGTTCCATTCTTCGCATTGGTGACACTTGCCATCTATGCGGGCGGTACCATTGACGGACTCGATGGACTTGCCGGCGGTGTCTTTGCCATTATTTTTATGGTCTATGCTGGTATCGCCTTTGGCGAAGGGCAGACATCGCTTGCAGCTTGCGCCGCGGTTATCGCAAGCGCAACTTTAGCATTCCTTTGGTTTAATATTCCGCCCGCGCGGTTTTATATGTCGGAGACCGGCAGCATGGCGCTCACCCTTGCGCTCGCCATGATTGCTTTTTCCTCTGATACGCTCGCTGACGGCGTTGGAGTATTTGTACTGCCGTTTGTCGCATTTCCTCTCACAATAACTGTCCTTTCAATAATTCTTCAAGTGTTTTGGAAAAAAGTATTTCGCAGAAAATTATTCCTCGTCGCGCCTATTCATCACCACTTCGAAGCGATTGGCTGGCCGGTCGCGAAAATTACGATGCGCTATTGGGTTATCACAATCATCGCCGGCGTCATCGGTCTTGCTGTAGCACTTCTCGCGCGGACGCTATGAAATTTGTTTCCAGTGATCGTATCTTTTTTATGTTGGTACTTACAATTGCGCTTGCCGGTCTTGCAATTTTCTCTTCAGCTGCGCTTGGACTTCTCGCGCGCGAAAGCAATTCATTATCAAAAGATATTATGCTCCAGAGCGGTCTTGGATTCGGACTTGGACTTCTGGCACTCCTCTCAGCGCGAGCTGTTCCATTCGCATGGATAAAACGCTGGGCGCCGTATATCTATGTTGCGACTCTTCTTTTTACGGCACTCGTTTTCGTACCGGGCATTGGATTTCATTCAGGAGGCGCGACTCGCTGGGTTAATCTCGGCTTCACAACCGTACAGCCGGCAGAGTTCTTAAAGATCGGTTTTGTCATCGTGCTTGCGTGGTGGCTCGCCCCGAAAGCGCGGCAACTCGCTAATCCAAAGAAAGGTCTCATCCCTTTTATTGCGATTCTTACTCCGCCTGTTCTTCTCCTGCTCGCTCAACCGAACACTTCTACGACAATTCTCTTCC
>MFMU01000020.1:11213-21565 GCA_001781915.1 Candidatus Kaiserbacteria bacterium RIFOXYD1_FULL_47_14
CTGGCGCAGTGATGTACTTCGCGGCAGGAGCGCCATGGCGTGACTTCGGCATCCTCGCGCTCATAGTTATTGCGGTGCTTGGTTCGATTATTTTTATCCGACCGTACGCGTTTGAACGCGTTAAAACATTTCTTAATCCCTCGGCAAATTCTCTCGGCAGCGGTTACCAAATCCAACAATCACTCATTGCTATCGGTTCCGGAGGTCTCGCAGGCAGAGGATTCGGCCAGAGTGTAGAAAAATTTAATTATCTGCCCGAGCCCGATGGCGACTCGATCTTCGCTGTCTTCGCCGAAGAAACAGGATTTATCGGCGCGTTGATTCTACTCGCACTTTTAGTCGCACTCGCAGCACGCGGCATTGTGATAGCCGGGAATTCACACGATCTTTTCGGCGGGCTTATTGCACTCGGATTTTCTTTTATCATTATTCTTCAGGCATTTATTAACATCTGCGCGATGCTCGGCATCATTCCGCTGACCGGCTTGCCGTTGCCATTTATTTCCCGCGGCGGAACAGCGCTCATGACGGTACTTCTTACATGCGGGCTTATTCTCAATGCCTCCGCGCATCATAGAAGCGCCTAACGGCACTTTATATTTAAATATTTAAATGTTTAAATGTAATGTATGACCATCGTATTTACCGGAGGCGGCACTGGCGGACACTTTTATCCTATTATTGCTATCGCTGAGGCGCTTTCAGACCTCGTCCGCGAGGAACATCTTCTCGCGCCAAAATTGTATTATCTCGCGCCAAACCCTTTTGACGAAAAAGCACTCTTTGAAAATGGCATCGCTTATGTCGCCATACCGGCAGGGAAGATGCGCCGCTATTTCTCGCTTCAAAATGTCACTGACGCTTTCGTTACCTTCGCAGGAATAATACGCGCTGTTATTGTTCTTTTTCGTTTGTATCCCGATGTTATCGTGAGCAAGGGTGGATATGCCAGTGTGCCAACAGTGCTCGCAGCGCGGCTGCTCCGCATTCCGATTATTATCCACGAATCAGATGCAAAGCCCGGCCGCGCGAATCTGTTCGCTGCGAAATTTGCGACAAAAATCGCAATTTCTTTCGAAAGTGCCGCTGAATATTTCCCGAAAAAGGTACGAAATAAAATCGCGCGTACCGGCATGCCAATCCGAAAAGCGCTTACACGAATTGAAAAAGAAGGAGCGCAACAATACCTAGAACTTGAAAAAGATGTGCCAACCGTTCTCATTCTCGGCGGTTCGCAGGGCTCAATGCGAATAAATGAAGCAATACTTTCGTCTCTCCCCACGCTTGTCTCTTTCGCCAATATCATCCACCAGACCGGAGAAGCAAATTTTAAGAATGTTGAATCCGTCGCGCAAGTTGTACTTGCAAAAAATCCGCATGCAAACCGCTATCATCCATTAAATTATCTTTCCGAAATGGCGCTGCAGAGAGCTGCCGGCGTTACAAGTGTCGTTGTTTCGCGTGCAGGATCAGGCACGATTGCCGAAATCGGTCTATGGAAAAAACCCTCCATTCTGATTCCGATTCCTGAATCCATAAGCCACGATCAGCGCACAAACGCCTACGCCTATTCTAAAACTGGAGCTGCGATCGTGATTGAAGAAAAGAACCTAACGCCTAATCTCTTAGCATCAGAAGTGCGGCATATTACCGGCGATACGGAACTTGCGAAGCGAATGGGCGCTGCTGCTGAGGGCTTTACCGATCCGGATGCCGCACGAATCCTCGCCCGCGAAGTGCTCGCGCTCGCCCTCGCACACGAATCATGAGTACCGTCACTACACGAATCGCACCATCCCCAACAGGGCAAATGCATATTGGAACCGTTCGATCGGCTCTTTTTAACTATGTATGGGCGAAACATAATAAAGGAACTTTCCTTATTCGTATTGAGGACACTGACACAGAAAGAAATCGCCCCGAATGGACACAAATGATTTGGGATGATTTTGAATGGTGCGGTCTTATTCCGGACAAAAAATATATACAATCAGAACATGCTCCTCGACATCGAGAACTTCTTGAGAGACTTGTACAAGAAGGGAAGGCCTATGTCTCGCACGAACCATCGAAAAATGACCCCAACATAGAAGTTGCTGTTATACGACTTAAGAATCCAGGAAAGACCGTAGTGTTCAACGATCTTATCCATGGCGAGATTACTTTTGACACTACTGAACTTGGTGATTTTGTTATTGCACGATCTATGGACGACCCTCTGTATCACTTTGCGGTAGTGGTTGATGATGCCGACGCACATGTGTCACATGTGATCCGTGGCGAAGATATTCTTTCCAGCACGCCGCGACAAATTTTGATTCAAGAAGCTCTTGGTTTCTCGCGCCCAATATATGCACACCTACCGCTCATTCTCTCGGCAGACAGAAAAAAACTTTCTAAACGCCATCATGTGGTCTCGCTTGCGGACTATCGCGATGAAGGAATTCTTCCTGAAGCAATGATTAATTATCTTGCTCTCCTTGGATGGAACCCTGGCACTGATGAAGAACATTTCTCGCTCGAACAATTGATTGAACGGTTTTCATTCGATGGCGTGCAAAAAAGTGGGGCAATATTCGATCGAACAAAACTTCTCTCAGTGAATCAGCACTGGATGCGCGAACTTTCTGATGATGACTTTTCAAAACATCTTGATGTGGGACTTCCGATATCCCACAAACTTCCGATATCCCACAAAATTGTTGTTCTCTTAAAAGAACGAGCAAAGACATTCAAAGAAGCGCAGGAGATGCTCTTAGGCGAGCTTTCTTGCCTTTTCAGCGAGCCAACACTCGACCGAAACCAACTCTCTATAAAGAAACCAAAAGAGCGTCCTAGTATGACCAAAACCGCTCTAGAAGGCCTCCTGGAGCCCTTGAAAGCTCTCCCTGAAGGCATATCTGCCGAGGCGGTAAAGGAAGCCGTTATGCCTCTGGCAGATGCCGAAGAAGCAGTAGGGAAGGGAGGCAGAGGCGCAGTGCTTTGGCCTCTGCGCTATGCGCTTTCAGGGCAGGAACGCTCACCCGACCCATTTACTCTTATTTCTATACTTGGTACGAAAGAAGCTATTTCGCGCATCCGCAAGGCAATTGCTATACTCAAAAAATGACGCGCATCGGGTTTCTCTCCTTTCTTTTTTTATTTTCTCTTGGGTTTTTTCTTAGTTCACCAATCGGTTCGTCAATCGCGTTCGCTGATACAGCGAACGATATACAACTTAAGATTGACACCAACAAATTACAGGTAGCTGCGCTCGAAGCAGATATTGTTGCGTTCCAAAAACAGCTTGACGCTCTTGGGACAAAAAAGAATACACTCCAATCAACCATCAGTTCTCTTACTATTTCTCAGAAACAACTCGCGTCACAAATTCAAGTAACGCAAAGCAAAATCGCTTCCGCAAATTTACAGATACAACAACTTACTCTCTCCATCGGCGATAAAGAAACTTCTATTACTACGAATCAAGATGCTATCGCGAAAGCACTTCGTCGCGTTGCGCAAGACGAACAAGCGCCGCTTATCATTGGCCTGGTCTCAGCACATTCACTAAACGAAATGTGGAAGACCACCGATGAAGCAATTCAATTTAATCGCGCACTTTCTGATGATGTTAAAAATTTACGCTCAGCACGCACCGTGCTCTCAACGAATCGCGATAAAGTAACTGCAACAAAAGCTGAACTCGTGTCTCTCCAGAACGAACTTTCATTACAAAAGAAATCTATCGACTTACAGAAGACCGCGCAACAGAAATTATTGTCTGATACGAAAAATCAAGAAAGTGCGTATCAAAAAATTCTTGCAAGTAAAAAAGCCGAGGAAACATCCTTCAATGCGACATTGGCCGAGCTTGAATCACAACTCAAGTATGTCCTTGACCCGAAGAACATTCCTGTCGCTGGCAAAGGTGTCCTGCGATGGCCGCTCACTGATGTCTATATTACTCAGGAATTTGGCAAGACCTCATCTTCAGGACGACTGTATGTTTCTGGGACCCACAATGGTATAGATTTTCGCGCATCAATCGGTACCCCGATTAAAGCATCGCTTTCTGGAACAGTTCTCGCGATCAATTATGGCGCGGTACAAAATTGTCAGTATGGGAAATGGGTTCTCATTAAACACCCTAATGGCCTCGCAACACTCTATGCACATCTTTCAGACATTAGCGTCCAAAAAGGAGCTGCGGTCTTGACCGGCCAAATTATCGGATTCTCTGGTAACACCGGATATGCGACCGGACCTCATCTTCATTTTGGTTTATATATAGCTGAAGCAATTTCTTTTAAGCAATATACCTGTGCAAACAAATCTGTCGTAACAATCCCCATTGCGCCTACCAATGCGTATCTTGACCCTCTCAAATATTTTTAGTTCAACAAAAGGGAAGTGGAGTGTGATAAAATATACGATATGTTGAAACTTATCTTTTGGATTGTTGTTCTCGTTCTCGCATTGTCATTCTTCGGTATCTCAATTCAGGCGATTATTAACTCTCCAGCTGGTCAAGAAAACATTCAGTATGTCTTACATCTTATTGTCCAAGCTTGGCAGTGGATTGTGGGGAAGATGTAAGAGCGTGTCGCACAATATATCTTTTACGCACTTTGCTTCAGACAAAACCTCGGATAGACCAGCCCTACCCTTTAACAAGATGTATGCGCAATAATATAGTCGTACGCTTCATCCACTGAATCAACCACGATATAGAGATCCATATCTTTTTCATCAATGGCAGAGTGTTTCTGGTACAGCGTTTTTTCAATAAAGGAGAGCAGGGGCGTCCAGTATCCCCTGCCGAAGAGGATCATAGGCACTTTGCGAATCTTTCCGGTTTGTACGAGCGTTATAATTTCAAAAAATTCGTTCAGCGTTCCGAGACCGCCGGGAAAATAAACATACACTTCAGAGGCATAGGTAAGGATCACCTTCCGCACGAAGAAATGATCGAAACTGAATTTCTCGGTAAGATATGGATTATAGTATTGAGTATCGGGCAAATTAATATTTAGTCCGACTGAGGCGCCTCCTGCTTCAAAAGCGCCTTTATTCGCGGCCTGCATCACGCCGGCACTGCCGCCGGTAATAACAGCGAAACCCTTCTTCGCGAGCCGTCCCGCGAGCGCTTCAGCATCTTTATACACAATATCTTCAAATGAGGCGCGAGCTGTGCCAAAGATGGTTACTGCAAGACCATATTTCCGTATGATGTCAAAACCTTCTACAAATTCAGACATAATCTTAAACACGCGCCAGGATTCTATATTTTTTGGTTTACAAACGAGCATCGGACGCTCATTGGGCATCGTACGATGCCCTTCGTGCACAACTTTCGCAAGACGCTCGGCCGTAAGATCGTCGTTCATATTTTTAATTGTAACAAACTAAATACCTTTACAATTTGCAGCTGGAGTATAACCTGCTGCCCGAGCAAGTTCTGCAGACACAAACCAAATTTTATTTGCATCCGAAATTTTATCAGCTCCAGCGCATGAAGGAAGATAATATTTTGTGCCGTTTTTTGACGCAACTATGTTCCCTTCTGCTGCCTTCGTAGTGAATGGCGATTCTTCGCGCACAGCATCATTCCCCTGCCCTGTTGCATCTAACCCTGCCAAATAGCCCAGCCCGAAACTTGCAGACGAAGCAAGAACTAATACGCCAATAATGAGCGCATCTCTGGGTGCCTTGGAGGCGAGCATTTTGCATTTTTCGCGCGCTTCTGCTATAGTCATTATGTAAGATAATACCACTATGGCACATACTAAAGCAGGAGGATCAGTAAAAAACTTGCGCGATTCAAACCCAAAATATCTCGGGGTGAAGCTCGCTGACGGTACTGCCGCCCGCCCCGGTATGGTTATTGTCCGTCAGCGCGGAACCAAGATAGAAGCAGGTAAAAATGTCCGAGTGGGTCGCGATCACACCCTTTTCTCCATGACCTCCGGCACTGTCGCGTTCCGCACCAAACGAAAAATAAGCTTCACGGGAAGTATCTCTGCAAAAAAAGTTGTTGATGTTGTTTAGGTAAGATTCACTTGGAGGTGAAACACCCAAGTTGCTTGGGTGTTTCACCTCCAAGTTATTATTCCGCTTCAATCGTGATAGAGAATTTACCGAACGCGTCGGCGGTCGCGACTGGGATATCAAAGGTGCCGAGTTCTTTTATCGGTTTCTCGAGTTTAATAGCATCTTCTGGCAAATCAATGTGCGCTTCTTTTGCCGCCATTCTAATTTCCGTCTCCCCTACTGCGTCATAGAGATGTCCTTTTTCATTTGCTTTCACCTTAATCACTAGGTGCGCATCGGCGAGAGAAGCAATGTTTTGTGCGAGGAGTGCGGCATCGAGCTCGGTGCGGTCCACGAACTGTTTGCGGCGCGTCTCGGCTTCCCTCTTTGCAACCGGAGTCGCAGAAATGGCAAGCCCCTTCGGAATAAGGAAATTAAGCGCGTAGCCATCTTTCGCTTCAATTTCTTCATGCGCGCGCCCCATCCCCTTCACATCTTTAATCAATATAACTTTCATATAAAAGCACTCTATCTTATTACTTGCCGGTAGTCAAAAATTCAACCGCTCGCGCCATTTGTGGGTCGTATTCCGCCGCAATATTTGCGTCAGTTATCGGCACTGTTATATCAGGAGTCACACCGTTACCCATAATCCAGTGTCCTGAAGGAGTAACCCAGCGCGCAACAGTAACTTTCAGCGATCCTCCGCCGAGATTCATAAGCGTTTGTACTGAGCCCTTGCCGAATGACTTCGTGCCTATAAGGGTTGCAACTTTCGTATCCTGCAGAGCGCCCGCGAAAATCTCGGAAGCCGAAGCGGAACCGCCGTCGATAAGAACAACAATTTTTGTTCCTGCAGGCAGATCAGCATAGCCGACACTCATATGGGGCTGACTTGGCGCTTTCCCATCAAAATCCTCAGTAACAACCAGCGCACCCTTCGGAATAAAATGGCTCGCAATGTTAACTGATGCGTTGAGATAACCACCCGGATTCCCGCGCAAATCTATAATAAGTTTCTTCGAATCTGATGCTTTAAAGCGAGAGAAGGCCTGATTAAAAAGATCGGCAGAATTGGAAGTAAATTCATAGAGCGCAATAGTATACACACCGCTTGCGATATCCAAACCATCTTTCGTCTCTGGCACCTGAATTGTCGCGCGAACAATTTTCACATTGATAAGTTTTCTCGCGCGAACAATGTCGAGACTGACTGTTGTTCCGACAGGACCGCGAATCCTCCGCACAGCAACATCAACGGCGAGTCCGTCAGTTGATTTGCCATCAATAGTTACAATCTTATCGCCAGCTTTAATACCGGCTGTTTCAGCTGGCGTACCCTTCAGCGGAGCGACCACAGTCAATACTGAATCTTTTATATCAATCTCCATACCGACACCTGCAAAACTTCCTGAAATAGTGTCAGCAAATGCTTTCGCTTCTTTCGGCGGGAGAAAGACCGTATATGGATCGTCATATGAAGCAGCGAGACCGGTAATTGCGCCAAGAAGTCGATCTCTCGCAGAGGGGAGTGTTGAAGACGCGTGTGTGATGACATAGTTCGAGTCAAGCGTGTTCCATGCTTTCCAAAAATCGGTAAAATCAATGTTTTGGTCAGGTGTTGCGTCAAGACCATCACCAACAAGTGGTATATGCGAAACAACTGCAGATGCAGAACTGCTGTTCCCAATAAAAAGCCCTGCACCAAATGCCATCATCGCAACTAGCGCGAAGGAAACGCCGCGCGTCGCGACGCAACGAAATAGATTTTGTTTTACATAATCATTCATTCCTTTAATACTACCATACCCTATGGTATCCTTAAAAAGAGATACTTCGCGTACACATTATAAAATATAATAAGTAGCATCATTCGTATGAGACATAGATTTTCTTCGACTGCGGAAACTTCTGAAATTAGTTTGAAACTGGATAATTACGATGATATATTTTCGGATTTTGATATTCGGCCATATTCAGGTCGCGCGCTTTCAGTCGATTTTCTTGATGAAATAAAACGCGCCTCGCAAGATAAGAACGAAAATGAAGTTGAACTTATATTGCATATGTCAGAAGAAAAGCGAAGTGAATCTCATGAGGCGACGATTAAAGAACGCCTCATTGCGCACTTTGCGCGACATTACAAATTACTGTTAAAAGAAAAACACCGTGTATTGTGGTTGGGAGGAATTATGGTGGCACTGGGTATCTTGTGTATGATTATCGCCACACTTATCGTCTTCGAAGATCCATCGCAAAATTTACTTCTATCATTTCTGGTGATTTTTCTTGAACCTGCGGCATGGTTCTTGCTATGGGAAGGAATGGATCAGATTATATTTAATTCGAAAGACATAAATCCTGAACTTGAATTTTATAAAAAAATGGCTAGTTCAAACATGCACATCTGCTTCAAAACATGCTGATGGGAAATTGGAGATTATTTATGGTATCGTATGATAATGTTAGCGTTTTTTGCGCGTTTCTTTAAAAAACATCCCTCCGTTATGGAAAAACATACGGCGCGGATATTCTTCACGAACACTCTCTCGGGCAAAAAAGAGCTTTTTATACCGCAAAAGCCCGGCATCGCGCTGATGTACACCTGTGGTCCGACAGTCTACGGTCCTGCACATATCGGCAATCTGCGTGCGTTCATTTTTTCAGACACGATTGCTCGCGTGCTTAAAGTCGCTGGCTATCGCGTGCGGCGCGTTATTAATATTACTGATTTCGGGCATCTCGTGTCCGACGGCGATGACGGCGAAGACAAAATGACAAAAGGCCTTCGGCGCGAAGGATTGACGCTCACGCTTGAGAATATGCGCGCTATGGCTGAAAAATATGCCGCCATTTTTTTTGAGGACATTGCTTTTCTAAATATTGATACCAAAGAAATTACCTTCCCACGCGCGAGCGACTACATCGCCGAACAAATAGCATTTATCACAACGCTCGAACAAAAAGGATATGCCTATCGCACACGCGATGGCGTTTATTTTGATACTGCGCGTTTCTCTGGCTATGGAAAGCTTGGCGGAATTACTATGTGTTGTCAGCAAGAAAATACGCGAATTAAAAAGAATAAAGAAAAACACGCTCCCGCTGACTTCGTGTTATGGAAGTCCGACAGTAAACTTGGTTGGGAAAGTCCTTGGGGCCGCGGCTTCCCCGGCTGGCATATTGAATGTTCAGCCATGGCGCGTTCTCTTCTCGGTCAAGAGATAGACATTCATACTGGCGGAGAAGACCATATCGCTATACACCACAACAATGAAATTGCACAATCAGAAGCGGCATCAGGGCGCACCTTTGTCCACTATTGGATGCACAACGCATTTCTTAATATGGGAAGTGAGAAAATTTCAAAGTCGCTCGGCAATGCCGTGTATCTCTCTGATGTTATTACAAAAAAGTTCAATCCGCTTGCATTGCGTTATTTTTTCTTGCAGGCGCACTATCGCACCCCACTTTCCTTCTCGTGGGATGCGCTCGCCGGCGCTGCGAGCGCTTTGAATCGTCTCTGGGATATCGCGCGAGAAATTGCGATTGAATCTAAACACAAAAGTGCGCCTTCTGAAATACGCGAACGCTTCCTTGCGACAATGCGCGATGATCTCGCCACACCACAAGCACTCAGCGTTCTCTGGGATTCACTCCGAAGCGAAGAATATACGCCCGAAGAAAAATGGGGTCTCATTGAAGACGCTGATGTACACCTCGGCCTCTCACTCGTGAATCCTCCAGCAACAAACGGCTTGACAGAAAAGAATGTTCCTGAAGAAATACGAGATATGCTCGCGCGCCGCCAGGCGGCGCGCGATTCTAAGGATTTTAAAGAAGCCGATCGTATTCGAGGCGAGATTTCAGACAGGGGATATCGTGTGGATGACGGACCAAATGGCCCAGTGTTGACTCGGACGACTCTTTGATACAATTGGTAGTGATGGTTTCCGATCGCGTCCCTCCACAGTCACTCGAATCTGAACGCGCCCTTTTGGGCGCACTCTTGCTGAAACCAGATGCTATCCACGATGTATCGGATCTTATCAGCCCCAATTCCTTCTACTCGGAGAAACATCGCATTATATTCGGCGCGATGAGTGAGCTCGCACAGCGTTCTGAGCCGATTGATCTCCTATCACTCTCCGAGCGGCTGCAGAATCAAGGGTTGCTGGAACACGGCGGCGGCAGGAGTTATCTCGCTGAGCTTGTCGGATCAGCGCCGGCACCTGGCAATTTCTCCCATTATGCCGAACTCGTCTCGCGCAAATTCCTGATGCGCTCGTTGATTGACGCCGCTTATGGGATAACCGAGTCCGCATACAATGATGCGCGAG
>MFMU01000020.1:21593-44635 GCA_001781915.1 Candidatus Kaiserbacteria bacterium RIFOXYD1_FULL_47_14
AACCATTCACGAAGCGTGGGATCGCATCGAAGCACTCTCGAAGAAAGAAGACGGTATACGCGGCGTACCATCGGGATTTCCAGACCTAGACAATCTTCTTTCGGGTTTCCATCCTTCCGATCTCGTTATCATCGCCGCACGCCCTTCGATGGGCAAGACATCGCTCGCACTAGACATCGCGCGAAATGCCGCTGTTCGTTACAATGTTCCCGTCGGCATCTTCTCGCTCGAAATGAGCTCTGAACAGCTTATCGATCGTATGCTCGCGGCAGAATCGTTCGTTGATTCTTGGAAATTGCGCACGGGACAAGTGAAAGAATCCGATGATTTCGACCGTATTCGCGATGCGCTTGAGACGCTATCAAAGGCCCCTATCTATATTGACGATAAGCCGGGCAACAACATTCTTGCGATGCGCGCGGTCGCCAGACGGCTGAAACGAGATCGCGGCATCGGTCTCATCATCGTCGATTATCTCCAGCTTATGGCGCCGACTTCAACCAAGGCCTCCGACTCAATGGTTCAACAAGTGACCGAAATCTCCCGTTCGCTCAAAGGTCTCGCGCGCGAGCTTAAAGTCCCCGTCATCGCACTCTCACAGCTCTCGCGCGCGGTAGAACAACGCGGCGGTAAGCCACGACTCTCGGACTTGCGCGATTCGGGAAGTATCGAACAGGATGCCGATGTGGTGATGTTTATTCATCGTGAAGACAAACGAAATCCCGAAAGTGAACGGCCGAATGTTGCGGAAATTCTTATCGAAAAACACCGCAACGGCCCTACCGGCAGAACCGAACTCTACTTCGACGAGAAGCGCGCGACCTTCCAGCCGATGGACAAATCGGGCTTTGGCGAGCTCGCACAAGAGTTCTAATATGGATCACATTGACGAACTCGCTTCTGCACTCTCTCGCTTCCCTGGCATCGGCCCGCGGCAGGCGAAACGATTTGTCTTTTATCTTCTCGCAACTCCCATTCCAGAACGCGCAAAACTCGCAGAACTCATCGCATCATTAGGAAAAAATGTCCGGCAGTGTCCTGAATGTTTGCGATTTCACAATGACGGTGCAACAACCATCTGTCGTTACTGTGCTGATAAAACACGCGATGACACTCAGCTGATGCTTGTTGAAAAAGACCAAGACCTCGCCGCAGTGGAACGCGCCGGAACTTATCACGGGCATTATTTCGTTCTGGGCGGCGTGCTTACTCTCACCGGCAAAGGCATGATTCGAGAAAAGGAACTGATTAAAATAATCGAGAAGCGTTTAAAAGAAAAATTAAAAGAAGTTGTACTCGCGCTCTCAGCAACGAGCGAAGGCGAATATACCATTGACCGCATACACGAACTTCTCGCGCCGTATCGCGATCAATTAAAACTCTCCGAACTCGGCCGCGGCCTCTCAACCGGTAGCGAACTCGAATACTCCGACGCAGAAACCCTCCGCGCCGCGCTCTCGAATCGTAAAGAGACTTAACGATCTTGAACGAAGGTCAGGGCGCGACCTTTCAGAGAAGCACGACCGGTACGGCCGATGCGATGGATGTAATCCTCGTAGGTCGAAGGCAGGTCATAATTGATGACATGCGAGACGGCAGGAATATCGAGACCGCGCGCGGCGACATCAGTCGCGACGAGAGCGCCTACTTTTCCTGTCTTAAAAGCGTCCAACGCTCGTATACGAGCGCTGTAGGTTTTATTGCCGTGAATGGACTCGGCGTGAATGTGGCGCCGCGAGAGATCCTTCGCGATTTTTTCAACGCCATATTTCGTACGGCCGAAGATGAGCACCTTGTTGAAGTCGCGATCATTCATAAGTTCGACGAGCATCTCGAACTTATCTTTTCCGCGCGGAATGCGCACCACATCTTGGTCAACGCTTGACGGCGTATCGCGTGTCTTCACCGATATGATGACAGGACTCGTAAGGAAATCGCCAATGAGCCGTTCAATTTCTTTTCCCATTGTTGCCGAGAAAAAAAGCGTGTGCCGTTCTTTTTTCATCTTCCCAAGAATCAGGCGCATATCGTCTATGAAACCCATATCAAGCATGCGATCCGCTTCGTCGAGGACGACCGTGCCGAAACCGGAGAGATCAAGCGCCTTGCGTTCTATAAGATCCTTCAGCCGCCCGGGAGTGCCGATAACGAAGGCAGGATCATGCTTCAGTTGAGAAATCTGCGGGCCGATATTCGTACCGCCCACCGCAACCATACCGCGGAAGCCGAGACCCTTTGCGAAGCCCGCGAGTTCCTTCTCGGTCTGTGCGGCGAGTTCGCGTGTCGGCGCCATAATGAGAATGCGTTCGCCCTTCTGCTTCATCACTTTATCAATCAGCGGAATGAGAAATGCCGCCGTCTTGCCGGTACCAGTCGCGGCGAGTCCGACCACATCTTGTCCGAGAAGCGCATGCGGAATAGTTTTGTCCTGAATAGGCGTCGGTGCTTCGTAGCCACGCGCAATAATATTCTTCTTCAGATGCTCGTTAATGTCGAAATCGGCAAAGGTGTGTTCAGGAACGAAGACCGGTTCTTCAGTCGTGACCACTGCCCTATTCATAAATTTAGAAATCTCAGCTTCGGTCGTACCGAATGAGCCGAAACCGCCGCGATTGCCTCCGCGCGATGGCGCGCGTCCGCGGCTACCGAAGCTCGGCCTGCTACCGCTATAACCGCCACTGCGAGACGGCGAACGAGAAAATTGCTTCCCCGCTGGACGGCTGTAATTAGTAGTATTACTGGTTGATTGATGATTCCATCTCCCTACTTGCATAATGAATATAAATTAGCGAAATAAATAAAAGCAAGGACTTACGAAGTCCACATATCATAAGCCCCGAAGTGGGGACTTCGTAAGTCCCCATATTTTGAGATGGCTAGGAAATCGAATCGATTTTCACTTTGAGCACTGGTTGGCGATGACCGACGCGCTTGTAGTAGCGACTCTTCGGCTTGTACTTCACCACCTCAACTTTCTTTGCCTTCCCGGCGAGAACAACGGTGCCCTTGACCTCTGCGCCCTTAATGACAGGCGTACCGATGGTCGTGTCCGAGCCGTTGTCGACGAGGAGCACCTCGCTGAAGACAACTGTGTCGCCTACTTCCCAGACCGGTTTACCCCGAGTTTTGTCGAGGGGGAGTTTTTCTATAGCAATAGTGTCGCCTTTAGAGACGACATACTGCTTCCCGCCGGTCTTGATTACGGCCACTTCCATAGTTCCCTCAATCTAGCATTCTTCTCTATAAAACACAAGCTTTACTCTTCAGACATCGCTGGTTTCTCGAGAAGTTTACATAGGTCTGACCTATGTATTTTTAACAAGCTTTTATGCTTCCGAAAGCAGAGGACGATCTACATCCTCAGTCTTTAGCTCCAACGATTCTTCTGTAATCTTTAGCACATCTTTGGGTATAGCCCGAAACGCCTTACCTGAAGTCTCATAATGACCAACTGCTGCACTGAGGGACTTACCGAGCCCATTATGAGCCGCCTCATAAGATTTCAGATGTCGGCCTAATTCAGAAACATTCTTAATGATATCTTTCGCGGCATCTTGAATCTTCATTCTTTGATTCCCAAACAAAACTGTTTGTAGGAATGCTAAGAATGTTGCTGGCGAGGTTACATGCACATTTCTTTTGTAGCGAGCATATTCCATCAAATCTTGAGCATTGACCCCTGTTCCCACTTCATTATTCATGAGATCGGAAAATATTCCTTCCGCAGGTATATACATAAAAGCAAAAGGTAATGTCCCTTCCTCAGGACGAATATATTTTGCAGTCTGATCAACTTGTTTCTTCACATCATTTTTAAATTCTCTTTCATATTGTTCACGGCGCTGTTTATCTCCTTCATTGGAAAGACGGATATAGTTTTCAAGAGGAAATTTAGCATCAATAGGAATCAAACCTTCTTTGGTTTCTACAACAAAATCCACTTTGTCCCCATTTTTAAATTCATATTGGGTCTTGTATTGCCCCGGTAAGACATTGGAAAGTATTAGTTCTAGCGATGCTTCACCCAGATTTCCTCTTTGTTTCTGGTTTTTTAGAATACTTTCGAGATTATGTAGTTGTTCAGCAATCGTAAAAACTTGTTTGGTGCTTTCTTCATTTTTCGCCATGCCCTTTGCAACTTCAAGAAGCTGTGAAGAGACACGCTCCTCAATGTTCTTTACTAGCTGTAGAGAACGGTCAAACTGGGCAACGGTTTGTTTATTCCCTTCCCCAAGTTTAGTATCCATCACTTCTGCGAGTTTCTCGATACGCTGTTGAAGAAGCACCATGCCAGCGCCTTCTTGAGGTGCACTACGATGACGCAACAGAAGATAAACAAGAACGACAACAAGAACCACGAGCGCGATGGTGACGATATCCATGCATATAGTATACTATTTTTATGACTATCCACGAAACTTTGAAGCAATCGATTCCTGACGCTCTCCGCGCACATGACGAAGTACGCCTCCGCACGCTCCGCTCGCTCGTAACTGCGATGACCAACGAAGTCGTCGCCAAAAAACGAAAACCAAACGAATACCTCAACGACGATGAGTCAATCGTCGTCTTGAAACGCGCTGCGAGCCAGCGAAAGGACTCTATAGAACAATTCGAGAAGGCATCGCGCAACGACCTCGCCGATCCAGAAAAGGTCGAACTCGCTATCATCGAATCCTATCTCCCCTCCCAGATGAACCGCGAAGAAATAGAGAAAATCGCACGAGCAAAAATGGCTGAGCTTGGTGTTTCTTCAAAAGCGGATATGGGTAAGTTTATTGGCGCCGTCATGAAAGAATGCGAAGGGAGAGCTGACGGAGGCGATGTGAAGGCGGTGGTAGATAATTTATTCGCATAATTATGCTTTATGTCATTTGAAAATTTACCAGAAGCAGTTCAAGATGCGCGTAATCGCGGAGACCATAATGCCCTTAGTAGGATGGGCAAAAAAGGCGCAGAAAAAGTAGCCCAGAATCGCTCGCGCGAAAGAATAATTGAAGAACTGCGAACAGCGAAGATCGCAGAAGAATTGCAGAAAAAACTTCACGATGCAAATGAAGACATTGTTCCTCCAGATGGCGACGAGGTGAATTCTTTGTTATAAATTACATACGGCCCCATCGTCTAACGGTTAGGACATCGCCTTCTCAAGGCGGTAATCAGAGTTCGATTCTCTGTGGGGTCACAGTTTCTGTTTCCACTTCTTTTCCTGTCGGACAAGCTTTGAAGCATCAGCCGGGTCAGATAGAAGCGCTTCGACGATGCGTTCGGTGCGAATTGATTGCGAGCCCTTCACCAAGATAACATCGCCTTCGCGGACGAACGCAGGAAACGCAGCGACGGCAGTACGAGAATTATCAAATTGCATCACTTCAGCGCCATTCGGTACGATGCCGAATGCACGCGCTCGGATACCAACCGTTACAATGACATCAGCAGAATTACCGACCAGTGCAGCGATGCGCTCATGTTCTATAACTGAATGGCGTCCGAGTTCCAGCATATCGCCGAGGATTGCGATACGCCGAGAAGCATGAGGAAATATCTTCAATGTAGCAAGCGCTTCTTCAACGGCTGCAGGAGATGCATTATAGGAATCATCAATAATGACTGAATTATTTTTTCCATTAAGAAGACGCCCGCGGCCTGGTGGCGGATCATATGTTTCAAGCGCTTTGAGCGCTTTAGAATATGGTATCTCAAATGCAAGTGCAGTAGCGAGTGCGGCTGCTGCGGGAAGGATTTGAGTTTTTCCCACTGAATCTTTAATGATGATCTCCCCTTGTTTCCCTTGTATACTCACCTGTGCACGCATACCTTTTACTTTTCCTTTCTCTTCATAGAAGTCGATACCGCTCAGACGCACATGCGCATCATCAGCCATACCATACGAAATAACGCGTGCCGGGGTGCGTGATGCACTATCACACGCATACGGATCATCGGCCGAAATAATAAGCGGCGCACCCGCAGAAAGTGCGTAGGCCGGAGAAAATTCTTCTTCTCGTACTGCTTCGGGCGAGGCATACGCTTCAACATGCACCGGTATTTCAGGTAATCGCGTCACGACAACCATATCAGGAGTTGCAAAACGCAGTATGCGCGCAAGATCCCCAGGTCGATCAGCACCCACTTCGAGCACCAACATATTCGGATAATGATTCGGCAACATAAAAAGCTCGAGTGAACTTTTTACAATTCGAAACCATGAAAAAGGATTGCTCCACGGATTCCCGACACCAAGAATAGTGAACGGTACACCGAATTCGCTATTAAAACTTTTTTCACTCTTCCGGACAAAAAAACGCGCGGCGAATACCGCTGCGATTGCATCTTTCGTCGAGGTCTTCCCTACTGAGCCAGTCACCATCACAATACGCGGTTGATATCGATGAACGACAATTTTTGCTGCAAACGCGAGCAGCAGCACAATGATAAATTTGAAGATTTTTTTCATAATTGTGTTGTGGTGGTTTACCCCGAGCTTGTCGAGGTGGCAACGCCATGGTCAGACAGGCCTCTATCAGGCGGCACGGCATAATAATCAATGAGAAAGTGCACCAGGTCAAGGAATGTCTCATCCAATGTCTCTGACGCATACTGTACTCCTTGAGGATCATTGGTATAAAGAAGAATGATGAATTTCGGATTATACGAAGGAAAGAAACCGGTAAAAGAATGGAAAAAACGGTCTTTATAGTAGCCACCGCGACCATCAGTAAGTTGTGCCGTACCGGTCTTCGCGGCTACTGACATAGTGGGAATCATTGCTTTCCCTCCTTCAAGTTTTTCATCAACAACTGCCGTCATCATCTCGGCAGTCTCGCGTACGGCAGTCGCAGAAAAAACAGGAACTTTCTTATTCCAATCGAGTTTTCTCTCAATACCGGAATTAAGGCGTACGGCACTCACGAGATGCGGTTGTACCATCACACCGCCATTCGCTATCGCGCCGAGTGCGCGAATCATTTGTATTGGCGTGACAGAAATGCCTTGACCGAACGACATATTATCGAAATTAACCTGTTGTGTAGTAGAAAGATTGCCCAGAAGCGCACTCCCTTCATTCTTTATATCAATGCCTGTTTCTTGTCCAAAAAGATTAGTGAAATACATTCGGAACGCATCTTGCCCAAGTTGAGTTGCGATCCATGCTGCACCAAGATTCAACGACTGCACGATAATTTGCTTCATCGGAATAACACCTCGCGGCTTAAGATCCCAATTGCAAATAGTTGCCTTATTTACCGTAATGCAACCAGTATCGTTATAAGTCGTTTCAGGCGTAATAACGCCTGCATCAAGCGATGAAGTCATCGTAATCGGCTTCATAATAGAACCGAACTCATGGACATGCTCGACCAGCGGATTGCCGAGCAACACCGGGTCGACATTCTGTAACACATTCGCGTCATAAGAAGGATAATTCGCAATTGCAAGAATGGCGCCAGTCGCAGGATTCATAATGATGCCGCCGGATTCTTTACTAGAATATTTCTGATTCACTTTCGCGAGATCGCTCTCCAGCCGTGTCTGAACCTCGGGCTCGATTGTCGTTATAATATCGCCTTCATGTGCATCTTTTGGGGAAACAAGTAAATTACCAACATTTGAGAATAACTCTGCGAAAAAATTCTTATAGAGCGAGTCGCCTGAACGCGAAAGCACACTATCATACTTTGCTTCAAGACCAGTTCGACCGGCAAGCGTATCTCCCGAACCATACGAGACAATGCCGATCGATTGTGCCGCGAGAGTTGCACCCGGATACTGACGCCATCGCTCGCGCAATACCTGCACGCCAGAAATATGTAACGCAGAGAGCTTTTGTCCGACTTGGTCCGAAAGATGATGTACAACTTCCACATACACTTGCGACTTCTTCGCGGCGGCAGCGAAAAATACATCACGACTCATGGAAGATGATGCGATTGTTGTTATCGCACGATATGCAGTTTCTGGGTCTTGGAGTGTTTGCGGATTTAATGCTACAAGAAAACCGGTTTGAAGTGTCGCCGCGGAAATAAGCATGCCGTCTTTACGGGTAAAATAAATGGAACCACGGTCAAAGAGGCCGCTTCCGCCAGAAGCAAACTGCCGATCAGCTTTTTGTGCATAATCCTCTCCATGCACTATCTGTACAAAATAAAGACGAGCGATAATAAGCACGGTCACAAGAATAATAAAAGCGAGTATGAAACGAATACGCGTTCTAAACTGTGCCCGCATATTTAGCGCAGCGCGGTTGTACTCTTCGCTGGTACAAAAATCTTTGCGACGGGCACCGCATACCCGTCTGCAGCATAATTAGTATTGGTAATCTGAGCTACCGCAGAGAGGTACTCTGCCTCAAGAACCGCGACCACTGATTCATCATTTCTTACTGACTGTGAGAACTCAATGGTCGATGCTGCATAACTCATAACAACGGCGATAAGACCAATATAGGAGACGGCAAGAATCGCTAAAACACCAGAACAAAGTGCAGTGAAAGAGTGATGAAAAGGATAATGAAAATTATGCATAAGAAAAAATACGCAGTTTCGCGCTTCGCGCGCGATGATTAGAAAGAACCTCTGTGCGTGTTGCTACAATCGGCTTCTTCGACCAAATCGTTCCTTCATGCAGTGCTGCAGCATCGCGCAATATATTTTTTACTACTCGGTCTTCGATACTATGAAAGGAGATGACGGCAAGACGCCCGTGCGGAGAAAGCGCACTGATCGCTGCAGCAAGCCCTTCGCGAAGCGCGCCGATTTCATCATTAACCGCAATACGAAATGCCTGAAAGGTTTTTGTTGCTGGATGAATTTTCCGCTGGTGATACCACGATGGCGTACCGGCAAGCACTGCAGCGACAAGCACACTTGTAGTAAGAATGCGTTCTTTGGAACGCGCTGTGACTATTGCCCGCGCAATACCGCGGGCAAATCTTTCTTCGCCGTAGACAAAAATAATATCAGCGAGATCTTCTTCAGAAGAAGAATTGATGATGTCGGCTGCTGTTTCGCCTTCGCCATAGGTCATAAGAAGCGGTTCGTCATTTTGGAATGAAAATCCTCGTGGAGCAGCGATTTGGTAGCCACTCCATCCGAGATCGAAGAGAATCTTATCGACGGGCGCAATACCAAGCCGTTCGAGAATGTGTGTGAGATTACGGAAATTATCGTTCACCAGATGCGCGGTCGGACGATCGGGTCGACGGTCACGCGCATATGCTTCGCGCCCGCGTTCTACTGCTGCAGGGTCAGCATCGATACCAACAAGAACGCCGCCCTCTTCGAGGGCGGCGAGTAATTCTGCAAAATGTCCTGCCCCGCCGATGGTCGCATCTACCACCGTATCGCTCGGCTGAACCTCGAGCGCTTCGAGCACTTCAGTCATAAGGACGCTGTCGTGTCGTGCATCCATATCAGTTCTTGGTAGCGCCTAACGCTTCAACATAGGCATCAGCATCGCGTTCAATCGCCGCAATATACTTTTTCCATGCGCCTTCTTCCCAAATCTCGACTCGATCAGCGACTCCCGCAATAACCGCTTTCTCAGTTAGTGATGCAAACGATTTCAGATTTTCAGGAATGAGCACCCGGCCGGCTTTATCGACCTCGACCTCAAACGAACCCGCAAGAAAGAGCCGCGCGAGGCCGCGCCGCGTCGCGATTCCATTCACTTCAGCGGCATATGCCTGTGCTTCCTTTTCCCACGCCTTGCGCGAATAGAGATAGAGACAGTGGTCCAGACCGTGAGTTACGACAACAACACGACCAAGGTCCTTCCGGAATTTCGAAGGGACCGATATTCTGTTTTTAGGGTCAAAAGTGTGTAGGTATTCGCCAAGGAACATAGGAATAAGTGAGCGGGAGTAGAAAGAAGGCCACCATTCCTTCTTTCTACTTCATCCCACTACAGGACAGTATATTCCACCGCCCCTCACTTCGCCTAATGAAGTTATCCCCACCTCAAAAACAAGGGCAAAAGATTGAGATTGACTAAATACAATGTATTGGGTAGTGTTTTCTTGTTGTCGCAATGACAACCGTTGAAGAATATTCTTTAGCGAATTCTCGGAAGGAGAATTAAAATGAGTCGCACAGCGACCGATATCCCTCTCTCCCGGTCAAACTTTACGGCACTTCTGGTAACGCTTGATGCCTTAAAGGCGTGTCTTGGCCAAGGCACTGAATTTACCGAGGCAAGGATCCACCAGGAGGACAATACCTGTATGCGGTATAAGATTGGAATCTGGGGAAATATTTTTCTTGAGCGCAAGATAAAGGAAAATTTCCAATCTTTTGTAACATTCACACTGAAACAAACCGCTGCAGGATTGCGTCCTGATGGTCTTGTCAAAGTAAAGATAATTGGCTGGAACAATATTTTCGAAGTACAATACCTCGGAAGTAACGCAACAGGAAATATTTATTGCGTGACTGAGGGATCAGAACCTTCACTTCGCGGTTTAAAAGAAGTTCTAACCGCGAAACACATCCCGAAAGGGAAAATCATCCGCTCTATCGAGCGGAGATGATAATTCTCGCGAAAAGCCCGCTCGCTTTTCGCGGGTTTTTCTTTTTTTATACTATCGCGGACGCATCAGAGGGAAAATCTGCCCTTCGCGGATGGAAACGCCTTCGAGAAAACTGAAAAGTCGTTCGGACACGCCGAATCCGAACGCCGGCGGCATACCATACTCAAGCGCTTCTACGAACTCGGCGTCCGGCATCTGTGCTTCTTCATCGCCTGCCTCGCGCAACTGCTGTTGGCGCTTAAACCGTTCGGCCTGGTCAACAGGGTCATTCAACTCGCTGAAGCCCTTGCCAATCTCCGAACCGGCAATCATCACTTGGAAGCGTTCTACCACGCGAGGATCTTTCGCGCTCTTCTTCGCGAGCGGTTCAAGATACACCGGCACATTAATGAGGAATCCGGGGCCGATAAGGCCTTTGCGTATCTTCTTCCAAAGAAGGTCAACCAATCGGCCAACTTCAGGAACTTCAGGCATAGAGATATTCTCTTTCTCTAAAAGTTGTTGCAAATTTTCTATGGTGATATCGTTGGCGCGAGGATCAAAACCATATGCTTCTTGCATCAGTGCGCAGAAGTCATAATTCTTCCACTCTTTATCAAGATCAATAGCAAAATCCCTGACTGAAAAAATGCGCGTGCCATAAATCTTATCAGCGATAGTGCGATAAAGGTCAACGATCATTTCCTTGCCTGCTTCATAGTCCTTAAACGATTCATAAAACTCCATCGCGGTATAATCCTGTGCATGTTCGGCTGACATGCCTTCATTGCGGAATACGCGGCCAATCTCAAACACTTTCGGCAAACCGGCGACTATCAGGCGCTTCTGCCAGAGTTCCCCTACCGAAATGCGCAGATACACATCAATATCAAGCGCGTTGTGATGCGTCATAAATGGACGCGCTTCAGCTCCGCCAGTGGTCGTTTCGAGCACGGGCGTTTCTACTTCAATAAAATCCCGTTCGAGAAGATACGAGCGAATGACATTCCAGAATTTAGAACGGCGACGAATACGACCAACCAAATCTTTGGAAAGCAAGATGTCCAAATAGCGTTTCCGATATCGTTCGTCTTCGTCCTTGATGCCATACCATTCATCGGGCAATGGACGGAGTGACTTCGCAAGAATACGCCATCCAGAAACACCGAGTGATGGCTGTCCTCGTTTGGTTTTAAACGCGCTGCCGGCGAATTCAACAACATCACCAGCATCTATAGTGTTAATAAAAAGATCGTAAGATGATTCGCCAAGCTTGTCGCGCTGTAGGAAGCACTGTCCTTTTGTCCCATCAAAAATATCAACAAACAATGAGCCGCCATGTTCTCGCAGAGACATTATGCGCCCTGCAAGCACGATCTGTTCGCTATTTTCTTCGAGTGTTTCGTGATTCTCAAGGAATTCACCAACCGTATGGGTTCGACCGGTGCGAGCCGGATATGAATCCATCCCCGCATCCTTAAGCCGAGCGATTTTCTCAAGCCGTTCTGCACGCACAGTTTCAATTAAAGCCATACGGATATTATATCATCAGTTTATTTACGCTACTCTCTCTATCGTGTAGGTCTGCTTGCCCATCGGGGTCTCGAAAGTGAAAATGTCGCCTTTCTTTTTTCCCATTAATGCCGAACCAAGCGGAGAGACATGCGAGAGCTTCTTCACGCGCATATCGGCTTCTTCACTCCCAACGATAGTATATTCATGCACCTCGGTGCTTTCCTCTTTCTTAATCGAAACTTTCGAGCCGAAACTGACTTCGGTTTTCTTTTTTCCATCGGTAAGAATCTTTGTATTCTTTACCAATTCTTCAAGTTTTTTAATGCGTTCTTCAGTTGCGGCCTGCAAGTCGCGCGCTTCCTGATACTCGGCATTCTCCGAAAGATCACCGAGTGAACGAGCATACTCGAGATTTTTAGCAATCTCTGTGCGACGCACGGTCTTCAAATTCTCGAGTTCCTTTATCATCTCATCAAATTTTTCTTGTGAGACGACGGAGTCCTGAATGTCAGTCATAGTTGTGTGCGCATTGTACGCGAGTGGCGCGAGAGCGCAATAGCAAATGTGGAGGTGAAACACCCAAGCTACTTGGGTGTTTCACCTCCAAGTGAATTCGTACCGCCGACATACGGAGAATTCTCGGCGTGGAGAGCATTAAAAAGATCTCGCATCACATTCACCGCTTGTTCGCCGGTGCCTGAAGGTCCGCGCTCAAGCACCACGACGAATGCGTACTGCGGATTTTCGTATGGGAAAAATCCTTCCACCCATGAATTGTCATACTGGTTACGCGTACCGGTCTGCGCGGTGCCCGTTTTCGCGGCAACGCTCACGAATGGAAAATTAATGGCGCCCGCGAGCGCGCCCGTAACGCTTCCGCGCATTCCCTCGCGCACAATCGCTAATGCAGAAGCATCGACTGGCACCGTGGTATACGCAGGAGGTACTCCAGCGACTAGCGTCGGGGTAAAAAGTTTTCCTCCATTCGCTATCGCAGCGGTTGCGCGCACCATTTGTATCGGCGTTACCTGTACAGAATATTGACCAATCGCGGTAAAGTAGGTATCGCCGAGATACCATGGTTCTTTAAAAGTTTCTTTTTTCCATTCTGGAGTCGGAATGAGTCCGCTCGATTCCCCTGCTAAATCAATACCAGTTTTTTCTCCTATGCCGAATTGTTTATACCAGTAATCGAGGCGATCGATGCCCAATCCTTTCTGATTTCCAAAACCGCCACCCACGGTATAGAAAAAAACATCAGATGACCAAGCAATCGCCTTCCGCACATCGACTATGCCGAGTGCCCGCCACCCATTATATATAAATGCCTTCCCTGGATGATAGGGGTCCGGAATTGAGAGACGGCCAGGATCGTTAATAACAGTATTTGCATTAATAATACCGTCCGTGAGCGCGCCGGCAGCAACGAACGGCTTCACGATAGAACCGGGAGTATACATGCCCTGCACGACATGATCGAGAAACGGATGCCCAGGATTCGTATTGTATCCCGCGATAATTTCAGACGGACTGCAATTTGCCATCACATTCGGATCGTAAGCAGGATAGGAGACAAGTGCACGAATCGCACCGGTATGCACATCCATAATCACGCCAGCGCCAGCGATGAACTGTTGGCTTTGTACTATGTTTGCGATACTACGAGCAAAATGACTTTCGAGATTCATATCAATCGAGAGCTTCAGCGTCTTCCCAGCTTCTGCGGGAACAATCATGCCTTTGGAGCGAATGTTTCCAAGTGCATCGGTCTCGGTAAGGATCTGCCCATTCTTCCCCGAAAGAAACAAGTCATACTGCGCTTCCAGACCAGCAAGACCGGTTTCTCTCATATCATAATAAACACCGCTTGAGTCCTTCTTCGGATATGAGACATAGCCGATAATGGGGCCCAAAGAAGGAAATGGATAATTTCGTCCGACACTCGCATCTGGATTTTCTACATTCTCAGCAAGAACCACACCAAAGAGATCGGTGATGACCCCGCGCTGTGCGAAAAGTATTTTTGATTCAAGGACATTGTTCGCGCTCTCGGAGGCGAAGGCAGCGCCATTTAGTATCTGGAGATCCCCCGTACGAACGATGAGAATAAAAAAGAGAATAATGAGTACTCCGGCAAACAAAACAAACATCCGATGCGATAATGGCTTCTCGATCCGGCCTTCAAAACTGGCACGATCGAAATCAGGCACATTCGATGCATCGAGAAATATCTCATTTGGAGCAATTTCTGGATCTCGCCTCCGATGCCATTTCATCTCCCTATACTACCCGTCTTCAACCGACTGCGCACGAAAAGAACGGCTCCGGTCGCGAGAGATCCGCAGAGAGTGAAAAGTGGCAACCCGCTAGTGTAATAAAGAGTGTCAGAAAATAGACCGACAGCGAGCGGTAGAAACGGTATTAGAAAAGAAGAAGCGAGCGAGAGTACTGCAGTGAGTGGCCACGGGAAAAATATGACGGAAATAAATACGAGAAAAGTAAGAAAACCGCGCATCATAAGCCAGTATCACGAATAAGAACCCATGAGAGCGAAAAAAGATTAATCGCTGGCTGAATGCGCAGAGTGACTGATGGCGAAGAAATATCACTATCAACGCGCGAGACCACGCCAATTGGAAGCATTCCGGGACCTGGCACGAAAACCATATCGCCTGCAACAATGCCTGCAGAGCGCGCCACAACTGCATTCATCGTTCCCGCTCCGGCACCGGAAATAGTGAGCGGTATACTATTGCGCCCCACCCAGCCGAGAGTGTCTATGCCAGACGATGAAAAAAGTGTAGCGCGCGAGAAGTCGGTAGTGGTCGATGAGATAATGCCGATAGGTACGCCGCCAGCGCCAAATACTTCCATACCTACGGCAACTCCTGAGCGAGTGCCAGCAGCGAGGACGAGAATATCATACGGACTCTCTGGCGGGCGAGCAACGACACCAGCGAGAATGCCCTTGAGTGATTGTGGACACTTAGTGTCTACATCGGATGTAGACACTAAGTGTCCACAGATAAATTTTTCGATACTCGCCATCTTCTGTATAAGAGCTTGGTTCTCGCTTGCGAGCGCAATATTCTCATTCGTTAATTGCTCATTCCGCAAAGCTAGAATGGCAGTATCGCTGAACTGCTGCAAAAAAGAATGGCTTCGCGCCGCAAGCACATTTGCACTCTTAAACACAGGGGTAAAGGCGTACCAAAAAAAATTTGGTACGAAAAGGCGTATGGAAAGCACCATGAGAGCAAAGACGAGTACGCCAAAATTCCACGAGATGTTCGCAGAAGAAAGAAGTGCATTACGCTTCGATAAGAAGGTCTTCTTCATTGATGAAAAAATCAGCGAACGATGTTGGATTCTCGGTTACAATACCCGCACCGCGCACGACTGCTGTGAGCGGGTCTGCCGCAACCTTAACCGGCACACCAAGCATCTTAGCCAGCATCTGCGGCAGACCGCGCAGAAGTGCGCCACCGCCGAAGACCGTCACGCCGCGCTCGAGAACATCAGAGAGCAATTCAGGCGGTGTTGCTTCAATAACTTCTTTCATTGAGTCCATCAATGCATCGAGTGAAGGTGTAATCGCTTCGCGCACATTGGTATCGGTAAGTGATATCTCGCGCGGCAATCCCGTTGCGAGATCACGGCCGCGCACGCTTCGCGAGAGCACTTCCGAGAGCGGTATCACCGCACCGATCGCTATTTTGACATCTTCGGCAGTGCGTTCGCCGATGCCAAGCTTAAATTCGCTTCGCACGAAATCAATGATGTTTTCATTAAAACTGTCTCCGGCAACATGCGAACTCCTCGATGCGACGACGCCATTAAGAGAGATGACCGAAATGTCGGTCGTACCGCCGCCAATATCGAGCACCATCGTGCCTATCGCTTCGGAAATCGGAAGTTTCGCACCAATAGCGCCTGCAACTGGCTCTTCGAGAATAATCGCTTCGCGTGCGCCCGCGTTGCGCGCTGCATCGCGCACCGCTCGACTCTGGACATTCGTCACACAGGTCGGCACGCCAATAACCACTCGCGGGCCGAAGAATCGCATATGACCGTTTTGTGCTTTATTAATCAGATAGGTAAGCAATTCTTCAGTTACTTCAAAATCAGAGATGACGCCGTGCGATAATGGACGCACGACGCGAATGTGCGAGGGCGTTTTCCCTAGCATCGTTTTTGCTTCTTTCCCCACCGCGACAATCTGATGGGTCTTATCATTAACCGCGACCACTGAAGGTTCGTTTAATACAACACCGCGTCCGCGAACATACACGAGCGTATTAGCCGTTCCCAAGTCGATCGCAATGTCGTTGCTGAAAAATAAATTCTTTGAAAAACCCGCCATAGTACTACACTCTGCCAGAGGCAGGCCCTCCTTCGGATGGGAAGAGTTCTGCGCGCGGCGTCTTCGAAACTTTTCCGGTCGCGCGATTCACTACTTCGAAGATTTCGGTCTCGACCGCTTCTTTCCCCACCACAATCCGCTTTGGAATACCAAGCAGATCACTTTCAGCGAATTTTTCGCCCGCGCGCACATCGCGATCATCATAGAGAACTTCCACGCCTGCTTTCACCAAATCATCATAAAGCGCGTCAGCTATTCGGGAGATGTCATCTCCCGATTTCCCGAGTGACACGAGATGAATCGCAAATGGAGCAATCGATTCTGGCCAGACGAGACCTTTTTCATCAGCAAGAACTTCAACAATAATGCCCATCAATCGCGTCGGACCGATGCCGTAACTGCCCATCACGACCGGTTTTCGCGCACCGGTTTCGTCGGTGTAGAGCAATCCGAGCGGCTCGGAAAAACGCGTGCCGAGATTGAAGGTATTACCTGCTTCGATGGCTTTTTTCTCAACCAATTTTTCTTTTTCAAGTCCGAGTTTCGCGAGTGCTTCGTCAGTGCAGACCTCTTTATTGATGGCGATGCGCTTTTCTTCATCTACATAAATAGTGTCTTCACCCGCTTCGGAGACCGTTTGGAATTCTTCAGAAAATTCGCTGAAGATGCCGCCCGACGCGAAGGTGACATAGGTCTGGTCGCCCACGCCGGCGCGTTCAAATATTTTCAGATATGCCGCGCGCGCTTTATCATAAAATGATTTATGCTCCGCATCATCTTTAGAAAAAGAATAGAGATCCTTCATCAAAAATTCTTTGCCGCGCATAATGCCAGACTTGGCGCGCAGCTCATTGCGGAATTTATTCTGGAATTGATACGCATAGACCGGCAAATCGCGATACGAAGAAATGTGTTCGGTCATAATGCGCGTCAGCGGCTCTTCGTGCGTAATCGCGAGACCTGTCTCGCCGCCGCTCTTGAATGAGGTCTTGAACCAATTATCAACTTTGTCATCGTCCCAGCGATCGGTGCGCGACCAAAGGTCCTTATCTTGAAGCGCTGTCATTATGAGTTCCTGTCCGCCAATCGCATTCATCTCTTCGCGAATAATCTGCACAATCTTATTGAGCGTGCGCAGACCAAGCGGTAGATACGAATACACGCCCGCCATTTCTTTATGAATATAGCCCGCGCGCACGAGCAACTGGGCATTCTTCGCGACCTCGTCTGCGGGCGCCTCCCGCCGTGTTTTAGTGAAAAGTGCTGATTGCCTCATACGCCACAGTATACGCCCACTACGCTACCTAGCAAAACAAGGTTCGACCTTGGGAATTCGGATTTAAGGTCGAACCTTGTTTTGCGTTATCCAACAATTTTGAAGATGTCGTGGACCGTAACGACGACCATAAGAAGAACGAGGAACAGAAAGCCGACGGCATTAACTGATTGGGCGATGCTCGCTTTAATCGGACGGCGGATAATGCTTTCAATAATTACGAAAAGGAGGCGGCCACCATCGAGCGCAGGAATGGGGATAAGATTGATAAGCGCAAGATTGATAGAAATAATCGCCACAAGATAGAGAAGATACCCGAGGCCCTGTGTCGAGGCAGAACCAATAACACCTACAATGCCGACCGGACCAGCGACTTGCGAGAGATCAGCGGAAAAGGTGAAGATACTAGAGAAGAAATGTGCGAGCCCAATGGATGTAGCGACGGTAATGTCGTAAGTCACGCCTGCCGCTTTTATGAACGCACTCGCCAGTGGCAGAGGCGCCACAATTTCGTGATCTGAAACCCAGTGCGGAGTCATCAAGAGACCGGTAAAAATAATCAGTGCGAATATTAGATTCATCGCAATGCCGGCAATGAGTACGAGTGCCTGCAAAATACGCGGACGCGAAGTGAATGAGTGTGCACCATTCTCTCCGCTATCCTCGCCGAAGATTTTTACAAAACCGCCGAAAGGTAGCCAGTTCAGAGTAAAGAGCGTTCCTTTTATCTTCCCGATAACCGCCGCGCGCGGCGGATAGCCGAGCCCAAATTCGTCAACGCGCATCCCCGAGAGTTTCGCTACGACCAGATGTCCAAACTCGTGCACGATAATCAGCACGACGATAACGACGATAAAAATCAAAATGTTCATTTTTCTTATTGAGCTATCTCGGTCTCCTTTCTCTCGAGAATCTTTGCGAGCGAGTCGTTCCCTTCGTCAATATATTTCTGAACTTCGGCCTTCAGACGCGCGACCTCATCCTTCCCCATACCACCCTCTTTTTCTGCGGCATCAAGTGCCTTCAGTGCATCAGTACGATGTGAGCGCAATGTCACTTTCGCCTGCTCGGTTTTGTCCCCGGCAATTTTCGAGAGCTGCACACGCCGCTCAGAGGTTAATTCTGGGAAAGAAACGCGCAGACCTTGATCGTCAGTCGAGACGCCAACACCGAGATCGGCGTCAGTAATTCCTTTTTCAATCGCTTTCATAAGTTCTCGATCCCAAGGGATAACGCGCAGTGTGCGAGCATCTTCAACCGAGACAGAAGCAATTTCTTGCAGCGCAGTGCGCGTGCCATACGCTTCGGGCTTCACACTATCGAGAAGTGTCGGCGTCGCACGACCAGTCCGCACCCCAGAAAGTTCACGCGCAAGCCATTCTTCGGTTTCTTTAATATTCGTCTTCAATTTTGAAAAATCGTAGGTCATAAGAAGAAGTATAAAGTATAAAGGTCTTATAACAAATCCTTTGGAATAACGAGTGAAAGATGTTCTAGAATCATCCGCACGGGCGCGCTGCGGTCGTAGAGATTGCTTCGTAGTGTTGCGATGTCCGAAAGAAGCGCCCCGAGTTCAGTCGAAGGACTTTTCTTGAATTTCGCATACGCCACTGCTTCAATACCGTTCACAATAGCGATCGCCTCATCACGCAATTCTCGTTTTTCCTCTTCGTCTTTACCGCTCGTGAGTTTTTTAATTATCGCGCTACGCTTATCCTTGCTAGCTTTTATAAATTCTTCCACAATCCCAAAATGTGGGGACTTCGTAAGTCCCCCATATGACTGGGGACTTACGAAGTCCAAAATTTGCACGCGAGAACGAAGGGTGGGAAGAAGCCCACCTAAGGACGGCAGTATGAAAAAAAGAAAAGTCCCTTCTGGCGGTTCTTCGAAAAGTTTCAGGAGCGCGTTCTGCGCTTCGTGATACGCGCGGCTCGCCGCGATAATAAGCACCTTATATTCGCCTGCGAATGGCGCCCCCGCGGCAGTGTCGCAAACATTCCGCGCATCTTCGACAGAAAATAATCCATATCGCAAAACGATCATGTCTGGATTTGTCCAACACTCGGTGTTGGACATTTTCATCCCGAGCTCTTTCTCCGCCCACGCTTGCGCTACCGCTATTCCCTCCTCTGCTTCTGCCTCTATAACAAACGCATGATGCCTATTCATTGTTTCGCCAAGATGCTTTTCTGATAGGTACTCAAATGTTGAAGCGCGATGCCAGTACCGTGCACGACACAGTAGTAGGGATCTTGAGCGAGCTTCGCGACGACGCCGGTACGGCGATAGACAAGCTCGGGCATCTGGCGAAGCTGGGAAGAACCGCCCGTCAGAATAATGCCGTTGTCGATGATGTCGGCAGCGAGCTCGGGCGGTGTGTCCTGCAAGACCTTCCGTATCGCTTGAGTCATCTCGCGCAATTCTTTTGACATCGCCTGCACGATGTCGTTGGTCGAAAGATCGACAGTGCGCGGTAGGCCGCTCATCAGATCGCGCCCTTTCACTGCGACGGTTAATTCTTCTTGCATCGGCACCGCAGAACCGACCTTTATTTTCAAGTCCTCCGCGGTCTTGTCGCCGATGGCGAGATTATGCTGTTTTTTCACATGGTCGATGATGGCACGATCTAAACGATCACCCGCGCACTTCACACTCGTCGAAGCGACGATACCTCCAAGTGATATCACTGCGACATCAATCGTCCCGCCGCCAATGTCTGCGACCATATGTCCCATTGGTTCATGAATAGGAATACCTGCGCCGATGGCGGCGAGTATCGGTTCCTTCACCACGAACGCATTTTTCGCACCGGCTTTGAGCGCCGCCTCGATGACCGAACGCTTCTCGGTCGAAGTAACGCCCGCAGGAACTGAAATAAGCACAGTAGGTTTGAATGGATTGTGTTTCAGCGCCTTTTTCATAAAATAGCGGAGCATCGCTTCGGTCACACGATAGTCCGCGATGACGCCGTCCTTCATCGGACGGTACGCGATAATATCGTCGGGCGTGCGACCAATCATCTTCTTCGCTTCTATGCCGATAGCAAGAATCGTGTTGCCGCTTTTTCTATCACGCGCCTTGCTTACTGCGACCACTGATGGTTCATTTATTATCACGCCTTTCCCGGGCACGAAGACGAGTACATTAGTGGTTCCGAGGTCAATGCCGAGTTTTGGAGAGAAGAAAGACATCACCTGCATAGTATCGCTCTCGGTGCTCTGGTGCAAAGATGGTAGGATGGTTTTTATGGAAGAAGGAATCAATTTTATCGTTGAAGGAGGAAAGAAACTCTCGGGAATCGTAACCACGAGCCGTTCCAAGAATGGTGCCGTTGCTCTCCTCGCTGCCTCGATTCTCAACAAGGGTCAGACCACATTGGAGCATATGCCGAAAATTGAAGAGGTACACCGTCTCATCGAAGTACTTCATTCCATCGGCTTTTCAGTTGTGTGGAAAGGCACGAGTGTCGTCATAACACCACCGAAGAAAATCTCTCTCGATGCGATTGATCGCGAAGCAGCGACGAAGACGCGCAGTATTCTCCTCTTCATCGGCCCACTCTTGCATCATGCTCGCGCATTTGGAATTCCGCAGTCAGGTGGCTGTACACTCGGCACACGAACCGTCCGCCCACATCTCTTCGCACTCGAAAAATTCGGCGTATCGATTGAAACCTTAAGCGAAAGTTTCAGTATTAAGCACGATGGACTCCTCCCTGCCGAAATTATTCTGTATGAATCGAGCGATACTGCCACCGAGAATGCTCTTCTTGCTGCCGCAGGTATCGCCGGCACGAGTGTTATTAAATATGCTTCAGCTAATTATCAGGTACAGGAGCTCTGTGGTTTATTACAAGCGTTTGGGATAGAAATTGAAGGCATTGGTTCAACAACACTCACCATACACGGTACTGTCGACATTCATAAAGATGTTTCGTATAGCGTCGCCGAAGATCCTATCGACAGTATGTTCTTCATCGCAGCGGCAGCGGTCACCCACTCAGCACTCACTATACATCGCGCACCAATCGCTTTTCTTGAAATAGAACTCACGATTCTCGAAAAAATGGGTCTGCAATTTTCCATCACCGAGCTTGGTGGGTCTGAAAATGGTATTACGCGTCTCGCGGATATCTTCATAGAGCCATCAGAGCTTATCGCCTTCCCTGAGCGGATTCATCCGCGCCCCTATCCCGGACTCAATATGGACAACCTGCCGTTCTTCGCCATTATCGCGACTCAAGCTACCGGCACGACTATGCTTCATGATTGGGTCTATGATAAACGCGCGATTTATTACACCGAGCTTGATCGACTCGGAGCGAACACTTTACTCCACGATCCGCACCGAATTTCTATCACTGGACCTTCGCATCTGAAGGCAGCTGAAATTGTTTGTCCGCCCGTACTACGCATTGGCGCAATGCTCGTCATCGCGATGCTCGCTGCGAAGGGCCGTTCGACACTCCGCAATGTATACACAATTAATCGCGGCTATGAGGATCTAGTTCCGCGCCTGAAAGCACTCGGTGCGGATATTGAATCGACATGAAGTCCATCAGCGAGCTCATCCCGGAATTTCAGAAAAAAGCGGCAGAAGCGCCAAAGGGCAGGAAACGGCAGACCGAACGCGGAGAACTAATGCGATTCTTCCAGCGGCATTTGAATTATGCGCGCAAGCAAGATGGTCTCGCGTCGATAACGATGGCGCATCTCGGCACGGTATTAGAACAGATACCCACGCACGACCTCTATTATCTGAAAAGCGTCTGCAGCCAAGCAAAAAATTTCAGCAAAACCTTCTGGTGGGAACTCGACCCAACGAAGCATTGAACTGGCGGTAACTTGGAGGTGAAACACCCAAGTTTTACTGCTACTTGCTTATTTTTATATACTATGCTTTAATAGATTTGGACAAAATAGCTGAACACTCACATCCTTGAGGAGGCACAAAATGACTTGCTACACTAAGACATTCCTGGTGGGTGTCGCAATAGGAGTTATTTTCGTATTCCTTGTTTTTTCTTTCTTGTTCTTGTATGTCATTTAACCCGTAACAAACGCTTGAAAATTACCAAGAGCCCCTTTCGGGGCTCTTAATTTTTTGGTACACTGCGACATATGAAAGAAATCGTGCAAGACGGAGCGACCATATTACGCGAGATAGCGAAGCCGTTGCCGGAGGAACTTTTCGGCTCTAAAGAGCTGGCTCGCCTTATTGCCGATATGAGCAAAGCGCTTGATGCGAAGCCAGAGGGCGTCGCGCTCGCCGCGCCGCAAGTCGGTGTTTCGTGGCGTCTTTTTATTGTGCGAAAGGACCGCGCTCTTCCTCCGCCTTCAAGTGATGCCCGTGGCGGTTCAACCGCCAAATCTGATTTG
>MFMU01000021.1:0-17570 GCA_001781915.1 Candidatus Kaiserbacteria bacterium RIFOXYD1_FULL_47_14
ACTTCGCTCCCGAGAGAGCCAGTAGTGAGATTCGACTTGAATACTGCTACTGCAGTGCTCGTTACCGATCCGGTAACCGCTTTGCCTTCAAGCGCCGCTTTCACTTGTGCGATTGTCGCTGCATCAGCACTAAAGGATGCGAGGACATTCAATATCGCTGTTACCTGCGTACTTGAGAGACCCGAAGCGTGTACTGCTAGAGTAGTCGCAGGTACTACAGGAGCGGTGGTACGGTTACCACCACCTGTCATTGACTGGCCACCACTCGAGGCGGGATTACCGGTTGAGCCAGCACTACACAGTGTGGCACTTGGCGTTACTGTCACCGTACGCTCAGCAGTTCCTGTATATGTAAGAGACGATAGCGCGGAAGTACAGGTGTCGCCAGAGAGATCTGCTGTCGTATCTGTGCTAAGAGCATTCAGATCCGGCGCGGTTAACTTTATATAAGAACCTGACTGAAGAACGAAACTGAACGACGAAGTGTCCACCGTGATGGACTCAACGGTAGCTGTGGAACCCGAAATATCCACTTCGTAGCCACCAACAGTGAGAACAACACTCGTGTCCATACTGACATCATCCTTTGCGGCAAAGGCAAGCGCGGGCGACACTAACGCTGCAACTGACAGAATTGCTAGTAATTTTTTCATAATTTAGTATCGCTTATCAGCTCACGATACTATGCACCTATACAAGCAGTACCGTAGGACCAAGTAACGAATCCATTTGCAGAAGTCGTTGCAACTGCGAGAAATCTAAGTACTACCGATGTTTCCGTACTCGTTGCAGTCGTCAAGACGCATCCTACCGTAAGGGAAGATGTAGCAGTCGCGTTATTCGTAATGGTAAGTGCTGCTCCAGCCGTTGTCCCACCAGGAAGAGTTAAATTACCTGACAACTTCGTTGTACTGGCAGCAGTATTCGTGAGAGTATCACCCATGCGAAGCGTAAGCTGGGTCGTGGTTGCCCCACCGAGCAGTGTCGCGAGGCCTGTTACTGAAAGCGTACTTCCAACGGTAGCCGTGGTACCAATAGCAGCTGTAGAACCAACAGTAAGAGCGGCAGTCGTAGTCAGATTTGCTGTGGTTATATCCGTTGTAATAGTGGTTGCGGCCTGGGAGATGCCTGCACTGACAAAGATAACTGCGAGAGCGAGGATGATGGTACGAGTTGCTCTCCCGAGATTGCTTATGTACATTTTAATGCGATTCATAAATAAATAATTTCTTTTATATAAGCGAATAATAAGACGCGAGCGCATCTTCCAAGTAAGTATACTCTTTTCACATTGCAAAAGAATTCTCTGTTTAAATAATGTGTGGATAACCTAATCTGGGATGAAAAGGTTTCGTGATGGATAAACAAAAAACCACCCCAAGAAGGGTGGTTTTTTGTTTGCTAAGCCAATTTCCTAGCTGGAAGTCCGAAGACCTTTACACATCTGTTCTGTTCATTAACTTAGGTTCTCAAGAATTAGAGAGTTCCTTTTGTCAACTGAGCAGCCGGCGTGTAGAAGCTATCAATACCCCAGTCCTGATCCGCGATGTCAGTGGTTGCCATGTCGCTATCAATATTGCCGATAGCCATAAACAACGGCTGACTCGATCCAACGAGCGCATTGCTCGAGTAGATAGTACCAGTCACCGTAACGGTGTAGTAGCTACCATCTCCAACAGTTGCGTCATTAGGTGTAACTGTAATGGACGGTGTAACCGGGACAGCGTTTGCTGCTGCATAGGCGCCAATACCGTTTGTAGTCAGCTGTGTTGAAGAAGCAAACCATACTCGGCTCGTGTCGAAGTTAGCAACTATCGGCTTCGTCAATGTTCCGCCGTCAGCTACAACTTTCAATACGATAGTACCTGTAAGAGAGCTTGATGCAACGCTCACAACGCCTGCGGTCGGAGCGATTGAAGCGCTTACGAGCGTCCACTGTGCAGTGTCCGTAATGGCGAGATGCACATCGTTTCCGACTATAGTCGAAGCGATTGTTACCGTACCAGAGGTTCCATCAGGTGTCTCAAACAGTGTGTATGTTGCATCCTGAGCAATTGAGGTGCTTGCGATACCGCTGGCTGTAGACGGGAAGTCCGCCTTAACGGTCAGGACCTTTGTCGCATCCTTCGCAATAGCAAGTTCCAAGTTGCTGAAGTCAACATTTGCGTAACTAGCTCCTGACGAAGTCGCTACCGCGGCAGAGCTCAAGAGCGTTGAGCCGTCGTAGAGGTAGAGAGCTGTAGGAACCGAGAGACCAGAATTGTTTGTCTGCACAACAACGCGCATATCGGTCATAGTTGACTCGCCAACGGTTGACTTGAGAGACAATGTTTGCATTGTAACTCCAGTAACGCCATTCGTTGTGTCAACTGCGATATTTCGCGCTTTCGGAGTAGAAGAATCAGCCGAAGCCGTCAACACCGAGTTATTGCTCGCGTTGAAGGTAAATGTGCTGGTCCACGAAGAATCAACATACGAGCTCAAGCCCGCACCATCAACACCTCGAGTACCCTGGGTACCGTATCCGGCAACCGTAAGTACGCGCGCTGTGTCAACTGCATTAAGCGCAATCGTATTCATCTTGAAGGTCAAGGTCTTCGTAGTATCTTTTGGAACAACGAAACCGAGGCCGGTCATACGGATGTAATAGAGATTGTCTGAATCCTTGTTCACATCAGCATACGCGATCGGCATGGTCTTGAGGAGCGTGCTCCCGTCGTATGCGCTCACGCTGGTGATGAATGCTGAAGGGTTAACCTGCGTGGTGCTAACCATTACTTTAACCTGCAAGTCCTGGCGGTCAATGGTCATATCAGAACCAGTAGCCTTAACTTGAATGCCATAGACAGCAACATTGCCGTTTACCGTCACATTCGTATTGTTAGCCGGTGTTGCCGATTGAACAGTAGTGAATGAACCTTCTGCACCAGGTGTTGAAGTTGTAGTTGGTGTAGTTGTCGTGGTCGTTGTAGTCGTTGTAGTAGGAGTTGCTACTACGCCGCCAAACGCTGCACGGCTCTTAGCACCGAAGTAACCAGCTGCCGGCGTAACGCCTGCGGCTGTCTGCCACGCGCTAACTGCTGCTTTGGTCTGGGCACCGAAGTATCCAGTTGCACCAGCTGCGATCGCATAACCCTTCGCGATAAGCGCGGTCTGAAGCGCGGTTACCTCTGCACCCGACGAACCGATCGTAAGATCTTTCGTGAAGGCAACAGAAGAACCGGTTGTCGCTGCAGGAGCTGCAGTACCTGTAAGGGCCGCATTAACATTCGCGATTGTCGCGCTGTCAGCACCGAACGCTTGGATCATCGAGAGAATCGATGCAACCTGTGCGCTCGTCAAGCTCGCTGCTGACGCCATAGGCGCGAGTGCGAGCATTGATGTCGCTATCGCGAGTCCGGCTACCATAGCCGCAACTTTTGATTTTGAAGTTATTGTCATAACAATTATTAATGAATTTAAGTGCACATGAGTAATTAAGTTGAGTGAGCACACTGCGCACATTCACTTTCACACTACCCCACAGCGCACGGTATCGACCAGTACGCCATGGGTTAGTTGGCAAGGATTGATGTCCGTAGCTAGCGGACTATTCTTTTATCAAAGTACGCCCCTACCGAATTTCCATTCACCGCAAGATGAAAAGAAATCGCAAGGACTAAAAGCCAGTATATAGCGGAAGCAAGAGTTCTACTATGCTGACATGTGGATAACTGCTGGATATAAAGAACACAAAACAGACCGTTTCCGGTCTTCTTCTGCTTCTATACTCCAGTTGCTACCACGGATGCATACTAGCAAATAAACCTTCCCTACGCAAGAGAGTAGATACTCCAACGCCGCTCTCCTTCTTTTAGTACCATTCCTGCTTCAATAAGCGCTGAAAGCTCACGCTGTATGGTCTTCTCAGAAACACCGCGTATAAGGGTTGAAATGTCTTTTATACTTGCTCTCTGCTTATTCTTGATAACGGACAAAATCGTTTCGCGTCTGTCCTTTATATGTACATTTATGTCCTTTACTACTGTGCCCTTGCCGCGTTTCAATACCGTAGGATTCGGTTTTTGAATGGACTCTCGCAAGCGTGTGCTTTTGGATATATCAGAGAGTGTCGGTACATCGTCTAGCGAAAGCCGCGGTTCTTCATATCCGGCAACTTCTTGAAGTAACGAATGCGCTTCGCGAGTGATAAGTTCAGTATTCATAAGAGAAAGAAGACCTCCGGTACGCGCTATAGAAAGGATGCTTGAAAGTGCGAGAAGCTCGCGGGAAAGTGCAACACGCACTGATCCAGATGACACTATCGCCGCATCGACAAGACCAATCGCAATTGTTCCTATACGATCTCGTAAAGATGCCGACTCTGAGAAAGCGGGTGCAATAAGTTGAATTGCTTTTGCGAGTCGTTCAGCTTTCTTATAAATAAATATCCTGCGTATGTCCTTTTCAAATATGTTATTAAATATGCTCTTTTCTAGGACAAAATCTTCTAAACGAGCATCTTTCCCTCTTGTCTGGATTTGTTTAAATTCAGCTCCGTGTCCTTCATTAGATTGACTGTGTCTCATATCGTATAGGACAGTATATGCCCGCTCGAGCGGTGCGCAAGCCCAGCATCAAATCTGATTTGATGCTGGGCAAGCTTTTTTACTTTTATTCGAATGGGGACAGCGTCACATAGTGGTACAATATACGCATATTACTTATGAGTCGTAAAAATAGTACCAATGTTCGACGGGGGGGCACTCGTGAAAGGGAAGTTCGAGAATACACTACGCTTATTCGGTATGCTTCTGCGGTCGTATTTCTCGCAGCTGGTGTTCTGCTTATGCTCGCGGTCTTTGACGCGGCAGGCCCTATCGGCACTGCGGTTTTTACTACGAGCTATGCTATCGTCGGTGTCGGTGCATTCCTTCTTCCACTTGTTCTCATTGCACTCGGACTTTATGCTGGTTTTGGTCGCCCCATAATCGCTCCGCTTACTGCTTCAGGACTCCTTCTTTCTCTTGCTTCCGTTCTTGCGTTCGCAGGCCTCTTCCCTGGTGCACAATTCGGTGGAGAGACCGGAACATGGCTCGGAAAACTGCTCTCCGAGTTCTTCGGTTTCTGGGGTGCGTTCGTACTCCTTATCGCGGCCATCGCTATGAGTGCTGCCATTCTTATCGATCTCGAAGCATTCGGGGCACTTCTCGGCAGAAATATGCTCTCGCTCTGGGAACGCTTCCGTTCGCGTAAAGAAAATGGAGATGAATTCGATGATGAAGAACTCAATGAAGTAGACATTCCAGCATCAGAAGATGAACCAGATGAGCCAAATTCGTCTACACTCAACGAACGCGAACCAGTAGTCACTATGTTCAATCGTTCTATGGATACTCCTAACGCAGCAACGGGCATAGCAAACTTTGATGCTGAATATGAGGCACCCCCGATTTCTATTCTTGGCGCTGACAAGGGCAAGCCGGGCGTTGGCGATATTAAAGCGAATGCGAATATCATTAAGCGAACTTTCCAGAATTTCGGCATCCATCTCGAAATGGACGAAGTATCGGTTGGCCCAACCGTTACTCGCTACGCGGTAAAGCCAGCTGAAGGGGTGCGTCTTTCGAAGATTGTTTCGCTCGCGAATAATCTCGAGCTCGCACTTGCGGCACATCCGGTACGCATCGAAGCGCCTATTCCTGGGAAATCATTGGTCGGCATTGAAGTTCCCAACACGGTGAAAGCGATGGTCGGTCTCGGCGGTCTCCTCTCGGCTCCTGAATGGTCTGAAAGTACGAAACCATTAATCGCCGCTCTTGGTCGCGATATTACTGGCACCCCGCACTATGTGAACATCGCGAAGATGCCACATGCACTCGTCGCAGGAGCAACCGGATCTGGGAAATCAGTTGCCATTCATGCCATCATCACTTCTCTCCTCTATCGAAATGGTCCAAACCAGCTACGCTTTATTATGATTGATCCGAAACGCGTCGAACTCACTGCATATAACGGCATACCGCACCTTCTCACTCCGGTTATTACCGATCCGAAGAAAACCATCTTCTCGTTGAAATGGGCGGCCAAGGAAATGGAGCGCCGTTATAACATTCTTGAGACAGAACATGTGCGCGACATTGGTTCGTATCACGCTACCATCTTCGAACCAGCAAAAGCAAAGGGCGTTGCCGATATGCCAGAAGCGCTTCCCTACATCGTCATCGTTATTGATGAACTCGCCGACATTATGCATACCTATCCGCGCGAGCTTGAAGCGTCAATCGTCCGATTGGCACAGATGAGCCGCGCGGTCGGTATTCATCTGGTAATCTCAACACAACGCCCTTCTGTGAATGTTATTACCGGACTTATTAAAGCGAATGTTCCTACGCGTATGGCGCTCCAAGTCGCTTCTCAAATTGATTCGCGTACTATTCTTGACGCTTCTGGCGCTGAAACATTGCTTGGCGCCGGCGATATGCTCTACCTCTCGGGCGATATGCAGAAGCCGGTGCGCATCCAGACCGCATTCATCAGCGAGAGCGAAGTGAAGAAAGTCGTTAGCTATATTAAAGGCCACAATGAAGGCGACCTCTCGAGTATTGATTTCGGCGGCGGAGGTGTTTCGCTCACTAATGGAGAGCCGAACGATGCGATAGGACTCGCGAACAATAATTTTGATAACGATGACGAAATTGACGATACGCTTTATGAGGATGCGCGCATTACAGTAGAAGAAGCCGGACGCGCTTCGACATCGTACCTTCAACGAAAATTGAAGATTGGTTATTCGCGCGCTGCACGGCTGATGGATGTCCTCGAGGAACGCGGTATTATCGGTCCAGCAGATGGCTCAAAACCGCGCGAGGTGCTTACTGCTCGACAAGGAGATACAAGCACTGACGATGATAATGAACGAGAGTTCTAATGTGGACATATGACCAAATATCTCACTCTCGCGATTCTTCTAGTGTTCATTGGGTATGGAGGCATGGAGGCATGGCCGCTCATCGATGGACCTTCTCTTTCTATCATCTCTCCTGCAAACAATGCCACATTCCCATGCGGAATCGTGAATATCAGAGGGAATGTTGCACACGCCGCAGCGCTCACGCTCAATAGTAATCCTGTTCTGCACGAAGAGAATGGCTACTTCTCGTCAACACTTACCTTCCCGCGCGGAAGTTCTATACTTACCTTTGTGGCCACCGACCGTTTCGGAAGGAAGATTACTGCGACCCGCACTGTTTTTGTTCCAGATTTTGAAAATTGTAAATTGTAAATTAAAAAATTATTCACGATATGGCATTCGGAAAACCAAAAAAAGAAAAAATCTTGAAGACAGTTACCGCAGCGACTACGGACAAAAGTGAGAAGCAAAAATCAATTGATCAAGCATTGAAAGAAATCCGCACAAAATTTGGTGATGAAGCAATAACCGTTTTTGGTGCTGGCGCCCCGCAGAAAATTCCGGTCATATCAACTGGCTCTATCGGACTTGACTCGGCACTCGGCGTGGGAGGCGTTCCGCGCGGACGCATTATAGAAATATTCGGACCGGAATCGTCAGGCAAGACCACTCTCGCCCTTCATGTAATCGCCGAAGCGCAGAAAGCCGGCGGCATCGCCGCATTTGTTGATGCGGAGCACGCGCTTGATCCTGAATATGCGCGGCGCATTGGAGTGAAGCTCGCCGAACTACTCATCTCACAGCCAGACACTGGCGAGCAAGCGCTCGACATTGTTGAATCGCTCGTGCGAAGCGGAAATGTCGATATCATCGTCATTGACTCGGTTGCGGCACTCACACCGAAAGATGAAATTGAAGGCGAGATGGGACAACAGCATGTCGGCAAGCAGGCGCGATTAATGAGTCAGGCGCTCCGTAAGCTCACTGCTATCGCCGCGCGGAGCAAGACCATTGTCATTTTCATCAATCAGATTCGAATGCAAATCGGCGTGATGTTCGGCAATCCGGAGACGACGCCGGGAGGAAAAGCGCTCAAATTCTATACCTCGGTGCGTCTCGATATCCGCCGCATCGCGAGCATTAAGAAAGGCGAAGAAGTCGTCGGCGGCCGCGTACGGGTAAAAGTGGTGAAGAATAAAGTCGCCGCACCCTTTAAGACCACTGAATTTGATCTGCTCTATAACGAAGGCATCAGCCGCGAAGGCGAACTTATTGCGCTTGGCGAAAAATTTGGTCTTGTCGAAAAAGCCGGTGCTACTTACAAATTCAACGGCGATAAACTTGCAGTTGGCTATGATGCATCTCGCACCTATCTCCGCGACAATAAGGATGTTGCGAAAGAACTCTTGAAACAAATTAAAGTAAAGCTCGCGGAGAGCTAAACAGAGCTTGTACTATGAAAACAGTTGGTATTATCGGAGGTGTTGGTCCAAATACAACTGCGGAGTTCTAACTGCATCAACACGAAAAAACAACCTCTACGGGAAAGCTCTTGCAGGAGCTAGCATAGCGTATGAAATCCCTACCGAACCTCAACAAGAATATGTCAGTAAGATAATTCATGGACTGGTGATGGGTCGCCAGGAAGATAATAATAAAGCCATCTTAGAAAATATCATCGACTCTTTTGCCGACAGAGGAATTGAACACATTATTTTGGCGTGTACCGATTTGCAGTTATTAAGACCCGAACATAAGACGATAAAGATCTACGACACGATGAAAATTCTTAAGGATTCAACTATAAAACAAATGCTGAGTAACTCCTGAAGCTAGGTTATTATTCCCCCCATATACCATCTCTCACGCTATAGCGTAAAATAAGGTACACGGGAAAAGGGCGTAATTATTGGTCAGATGGTGACGAGATTAAAATGCTTGCGGAAGGCGAAGTCGCTTTCGTCTGCAAATGATGCTTTAAGATAGCGTATTTCTCCTTTCCCGCTTCCGAGATGCGAGCGGAGCAGAGTGACTAGTTCATCGCACGGATACGGCTGAATCCAGACACTGTCTTGGAAGAGGATGAAACCGGCACTTTTCAATAGAAATCGAAGTGTATCTCGAATTTTCTTGCGCTTCTCCGGCACATCAAACATGACGAGACGCCACTTCCCGTCCCAGCGAACTGGCATGGGAATTACATAAGCGCCCGTATATAAATCGTTAATAAGTTTTTCACCTTGTTCTGTGATATATATTTTGCGTTTTCTTCCTTCGCCAGTTATGTGAATAAGTCCACGCCGTTCAAGACGGGAAAGAGCTTGCGTTATTCGTTGATTGAACCGAATACTGTTTCCTCGAGAAATTGGATTAAGATAGTCAAAAAGTTGTACCGCATTTGGCGCTACAAGCGCCATCGCGAGAACACCGGTTACAGAAAGCGTTCCAAGAATGATTGTCTGAAGCGGAATACGCTTGTTCCCATGCATCCGCGCAATAATCTCTCCGATCTTTCTTCGATCTATATTCTCTTTCTGCTTTTGGTTACCATTCATGTACCATATTCTACGCTATAGCGTAAATGAAGGTACATTCAGTTTGTGGATAATTCTAGATATATCAGGATGGTAATGAAATCTTTAAGCGTGTGCGTGAGTAAAGAAAGAAGAAAGCGCGCGAATGGTTTCGCGTGCAAGGTAGATGAATGACACAAAAGTGAATACAGCGAGTGCTTGAACAATAAACCGAGTATGACCAAAAGCAGAAATATAGAAACGGACGATTTCAGTAAAGTCACCCGATTGAGGCATATTTTGAAATACTCGTGCGACCCATACTTCTTTCCCGATTCCCCAAAGAGCGAAAACAAAGGTCGCTATAGCAAGAACTATTGTCGAAATAATGAGCCCGAGTATGCGAATGAGGCGCACGCGCCGCATCACATTTTTTTCTATATCAGTACATTCGCCTGGCTCAGTATTTTCAATCATAGTGTTGTTCATCATACGCTTGTTTAAAAAGTTTTTTTGCGCGATGCACGCGCGTCTTTACCGCAGGAACAGAGAGATTTTCTGCCTCGGCAATTTCTTCTTGCGTCTTCCCTTCTATGAACTGCAGTTGCAGAATCTTCGCAGCAGTTTCAGGAAGCTTCGCGAGCGCCGCTAGAACTTCGTTCCGAATAGATAAGTCCTCAAGAAATTCTGCGCGTACATCTGGAAGCGATTCATAATGCTCTGGCTCGAGTTCTGCTCGCTGTCCGCCTTCTTTCCGAAGCACGACATATTTGGTATACGCAACACGATTTAGAATCGTGTATGCCCACGAGGAAAACGAGGCGCCTGCCTGTTCCTGATACTTGTCTGCATAGAGATACATCTTGGTAAACGCATCCTGCACGGCCTCTTCTGCGTCCTCGGGCGAGAAGAGAATACGGCGAGCCCTCCGAAGAAGGGCTGCCTCATAGCGCCTGACCAAAATCGCAAAAAACTCGGGCTTCTTTCTTGAACGCGCGAGCACTTCAGCATCCGAGAGCGTACTTAGGTCTTCAGCGGTTGAAAAACTCATAATATCTGCTAGCATACACGAATCGCCCTTTCCGGGCACTTTTTATAACTATTCTTATTCATTAGTAGTTTCAGCTATGTCTGTATTGTCCTACAACGAAATTGTTTCCAAGAAAATTATCAACTATAACAACGAGCCCTATGAGGTTCTTTCATCGCATGTGTTCCGTATGCAGCAGCGCAAGCCGGTTAACCAAACGAAACTGAAGCATCTAGTATCCGGGAAAGTGACCGAAATCTCATTTCATCAAAATGAGACCGTTACTGAAGCCGACATTGGAAAAATGCAGGCGCAGTATCTCTACACAGCACGCGGAGAGAGCTGGTTCGCTGAAGATGGAAATCCGAAGAACCGTTTTTCATTTCCTGAAGAAGTAGTGCGCGATCAGGTGCAGTGGCTCGCGCAGAACACGATGGTTGAAGTACTGACCTATGAAGATATCCCTATATCCATCAAGATACCGATAAAGGTAGAACTTGAAGTGAAAGAAGCCCCTCCGGGTACGAAAGGAAATACTGCCACTGGTGGAAATAAATTAGTAGTGCTTTCAACCGGCGCAAAAGTAGATGTTCCACTCTTCATAAACGCGGGCGATATCGTCCGCATCAACACCGACACCAGCGATTATACCGAACGAGTCGAGAAAGCGTAACAATTACGCAGAGACATACGGGAGGAGCGCCATATAGCGCGCGCGCTTCACTGCCTGCATAATGTCGCGCTGCTTATTGGCCTGAATGCCAGTACGCTTCTTGGAGAGCATTTTTGCGTGCGGATTAGTGAACTGCTTCAGATACGCGACATCTTTATAGTCGGTATATTTTTTAATCTCTATTTCTTCGCGTTCAGATTGGTATGCCATGGTGAAATGTTTAAAAATTTAAAAGTCATTAAAACGGGATGTCTTCAGGATTGATTTCTTCGTCGGGATATTTTATTTCATCGGCGTCTTTATGCGGTGCCTGCGACTCTTCTCCTTGTGCCGCCTGCCCGAAGTTTGCTGAAGGGCTTGCTCCGCCACCCTTCCCGCCATCACCAAACTGGAAATTGTCGACGACAATCTCGGTACGATAATTCTTCTTGCCGCTTTCCTTGTCGTCCCAGCTGCGCGTTTGGATACGGCCCTCGACAAAGAGCGGACGGCCTTTCTTCATATATTGCGCGATAAGCTCCGCAGAACGGCCGAATGCGACAATGTTATGAAACTCTGTTGCTTCTTGTTTCTGTCCATTTTTATCTTTGTATGTGCGATTTGTCGCGAGACCGAAAGAAGCGAGCTGCTGACCCGAAGGAAGCGCCTTCAGCTCTGGGTCGCGCGTAAGATTACCATAGAGAAATGCTTTGTTGAGATACATAGTTTTATTATAGCGCAGTGCGTTCGAGCGCAGCATCAAGCTCAATACCGCTAACTATTTCTGATTCCGGCTCTTTCACTCGTTCCGACATCTTCTGAGAAATTTCGCGTATCTCGACAGAATGACGAGCCGCATCCTTCGTCGTCAAGAGATCAATGAAGCGGATGATGCGCTTGTCGACTCCCACTGTCGTAATAATGTAGGCATGATCCTCGGCTGATGCCTCATACACAATCCAAGAAAAATAAGCGGAATCGAAATCGCGACGGCACGATGTTTCTTGGCGAGAAATAGTGTACGCAAGCGGAATCTTCTCCGGCTCTCCTTCAGCAACTATCGTGCTTTTTTTGGCGATGAGTTCACGCACTGTCTTGTATGCTTTCTTTACCTCCTCGGTTGGTAATTCTGGGTCGAGATGAAAACCAAGCTCGTATACACGAGGTTCAGAACCCTCACCATCGAGCGCTTCGTCTGTGCCCTCTGCCTCATTTTCTTGTATATTCTGCTTCGCCATAATGACAGCATCCTAGCACTAGATTACAACGCCCGCAAGGCGAATGAGCGCCTTGCATTATCGAGAATAGTGGTACGAACAAGCTCGATATCTTCGCCTCGAATCTCTGCAATTTTTGCGATAACTCTCGTGACCGAGAGAGGATCGTTTCGTTCACCTCGCCGTTCAAGAGGAGCGACATACGGTGCATCGGTTTCTGAAAGAATATTCGCGAGTGGTACTGTTTTTATAATGTCGTCGTAGTCGCGTGAAAATGTAATGACAGCAGTAAAAGAAATAGTGAAATCGAGTGCGAAGAATAATTCTGCTTCAGCGAGACCTCCAGCGAAGAAATGTATATCACCGCGCAATTTTGGGTATTCTTTTTTCGCTTCTTTTAAAATTTCTATCAAATCAGCATATGCATCCATTGTTCCTTTTGACGGTCGCACATGAATGACGAGCGGTTTATCGAGTTCTGTCGCAAGAATAATATGTTTTTGTAAAAGTTCTTTCTGCTTATTTTTTAATTCATCACTCGCTTCTTCCAAGCGAAAATAGTCCAGTCCGCATTCCCCTATCGCGACGACTTTCGGATGAGTCGCGAGTTCTCGAAATTTGGACATCGTAAGTCCCTCATTTGATGATGGACTTACGATGTCCCTCACATTGTTTGGATGCATCCCGACAGCAGCATACAAATGCTCATATTTTTCTGCGAGCGCTACCGCTTCTTTTGAGGTCTCCAGATCAGTACCGACGACGATAACCGCGATACCCTCTTCTTTCATTCGCTCGATGATTTCTTCTCTATCTTGCGCATATTGTTTAAACTGCAGGTGGCAGTGGGTGTCGATATAGCGAACGGTCATATTCTCGGGAAAAGATTCTCGGGCTTTTTGTTTTCTTTAATTGCCAACTGAATCTTCTCACTAGTTTTCGGCATAAATGGCTGAAGTAGTTCTGCAATTCTTGAAAGTTCCTTTACTAAATAAATCACTTGTAGCCGCGCTCTTTCTTTTTCTGTTTTGAAAACTTCAAACGGTTTTTGCTCTTGGATAAGCCCGTCAAGAACTGATATGTCACTCCATATAGCAGTCATGGCATTATTAAATTCGAATTTCTCTATCCGTTGTTGTACTGACATTGGTTTTCTTCGATCTGACAAATCAACAGGATTGTCAAAATACTGACTTGCCATTTGCATAGTGCGAGCAACAAGATTCCCTAATCCGTTTACTAAATCTGCGGTATACCATTCATCGAGCCGTTCCCAGGTAACATCTGAGTCCTCGGTCGAATGTACATGCCGCAAAAGCATGTAGCGCGTCGCATCAGTGCCATATTTCTTTACCAAATCAAATGGACTGATGACATTTCCTAACGATTTGCTCATCTTTTGCCCGCCCGAAGTAATGAATCCGTGATAGAAAACTATGTCGGTCGTTTTTATATCTGCAGACAGCAGCATCGCCTGCCACATAAGCGACTGGAAGCGCACCTGATCCTTCCCTGCCACTTGGAGCGTTACGCCTTCTTCCCAGAACTTTTTGAAATTCCCTTCTGCATCTTCAGGCCAACCAAGCGTCGAGATGTAATTAGTAAGAGCATCGAACCAGACATACATCACCTGCGAATCATCGCATGGGACCGGAATACCCCACGAAAGGCGTGATTTTTCGCGAGAGATACTAAAATCCTCGAGACCATCTTTTACAAAATTAAGTGCTTCAAGACGACGCCATTCGGGAATTAATGTCCCAGGTCGCTCCAGATACTCAAGTAATTTTCTCTGATAATTCGAGAAACGAAAAAAATAATTTTCTTCTGATATTTTTTCTAGAGCGAGATTCGGATGAAGCGGACATTTCCCGTCTACCAATTCTTTTTCTGTCTTAAACGATTCACACCCCACACAGTAGAGACCTTCATAGGATTTTTTATAAATATCACCTTTCGCTTCACAGCGACGCCACATTTCTTGTGCGGCCTGTATATGTGCAGGATTGGTGGTACGAATAAAGGCGTCCGTGCTTATGTCGAGCGCATCTTTCATCTTCTGAAATTCAGCGGCATAATGATCCACATATTCTTGTGGTTCTTGATTTGCTTTCTTCGCAGTGTCATAGATCTTCTGTCCATGTTCATCTGCACCAGTGGAGAAAAATACTTCATCGCCCGCCAATCGCATAGCACGAGCAAGTACATCGGCCTGAACAATCTCGAGTGCAAATCCTATATGCGGATCTGCATTCACATACGGTATGGTAGTGGTGAGATAGCGCGCACTCATAGCAGTATTATGCACTCTTGTGCTGGGCACGGCGCTTCCGCTTATCGAAGTCCGAAATGAATTCGAGTGCGACTGCCGCTAGCGGTACCGAGAGTAGCGCACCGAGGAATCCGGCGAGTGTATAACCTGCGATAAGTCCAACAATGACCATAAGTGGCGGAATGCCGACAATCTTTTTCACAATGAGCGGATAAATAAGATTGGATTCAAATTGGTTTACGATGATATAGAGACCAAGCACAATAGCAGCGAGCGCGAGACCGCCATTTGAATAACCGACCACAACCGCTGCAGCTCCGGCTATCAAGGAGCCAAAAATAGGAACAATCTCTGCAAGCGCGGTGAAGACAGAAAGAAGAAGTGCATACGGAATACCGATAATAAGCAACCCTAGATACACAAGCACACCGACAATAACCGAAAGAAGCACTTGCCCCTGCATCCAAAGCCCTATTTTTTTCTGTGACCGTTTCCAGAGATCTACTGAGTACTCTTCATAAGCAACAGGCATTATCAAGCGAAGAAAGTCGTCAACACCAGTATCCTGGAGCGCAAAATAAAATGAAAGCACGATGACGAGAAGGAGTGAGAAAATGCCACCAAAGAACGCAGTAAGCACTTGAATCACACCGTTCGAAGTTGCCGAGAAGACAGACTGAAGCGAGAGAAGCGTATTTATCATTGATTGGATTCCGCCGCTATGACTACTGACAAGGTTTGTTGCGTTCGTAATATTCGAGAATGAGTCAGACGCATTGATCGTATCGAGATATCGCGGCAGAGAAGAGAGAAAATTCGCAGCATCGGCTATAATCGGCGGGAAAAAGAAGTAGAGGAGAACAAAGAGCGAACCAAAAACTAGCACATACACAAGGAGCGCGCTGAAGAAGCGCGGAATACGCCGACGAATGAAAAATAACACCCACGGTTCTATCGCCGAGGCGATGACAATGGCAGCGAGTACGAGAAGCACCAGGTCGCGCAAAAGCCAGAGCACATACGCGCCCACGACGATGCAGAGCGTGGTGATAATCGTGCCCGAGGTTATAGAAATGCGGAATTCCTTATCCATATGGGCATCCTAGCATATTTGTTTGTTGAATATAAAAATCTCCTCTCTTCCGATTTCCAAGAAAAGAGGAGACTACTTCGAAGAAGTTACTTTAACTACTTTTTAATGAGATAGATATCCTGTAGAGCAAGAGGACTGACATACTCTACCGGTGGATCAATGAGAGAGCTGGACTCGGTCTTACCACAAACGGCGGCAGTCACCGAATAGAATTCCATAGCACTCATTTGAATATCTTTGATGAGTGCATTCTTGATCTCGCCAACAATATAGATAACAACCCACTCGTGGGCTTTTAATTTCAAGCCGATAATCAGAGGCGGGTCCAAAGTGAAAAGAAATTTTCCGTTTGACGATCCATTGTTTGGGTTAATCATGTACCCTAACTGGCCGTACGGAAGGTAATTCATTTTGAACAGATTCATGTTTTTGAAATTCTGTTCTATCTGCCTATCCGAATTAGGATCTCGCAGGACGAACTGAGAGACAATTCTGTCCACATCGGACATTATCGCGAATGCACCGATTATCACAGCGGCGCCGGACATTGGGTTTGTTGGATTAGCGAACGATCTGTCGTTGAATAACACCCGCGACGCATCTTTCGTTATGGCTATTCCGGTTCCCGAGCCGGAATTAGTCGGATTGCTTTTACTGCAAGCAATCCCGATGACCATAATAGCCATCAACGCGATAACAACCATAATTCTTTTCATTTTACTGCCTCTTTCTTTCTTGAATTTTGACGGTTTTGCCCTGCCATTCGGCAGAACAACGAATCTATCTTGTGTAGTATAAAGAGCGAATATCCTTTTCTAGGATACAGTATAGAGAGCATCTTATCAATGGCTATTCTATTACAGTTTGTATGCGGGCGGCGACTTCGGAGATAGAGAGACGCTCTTGTTCTCCAGTATCGCGATGGCGGAGGGTGACGGTATCTTTTAATTCAGGGGATTCGCCAAGCGTGTCAAAATCAATCGTAATGCAGAACGGTGTGCCGATTTCATCCTGTCGGCGATAGCGCTTGCCGATGTTGCCATTATCGTCCCACGCGATTGCCGGGTGTATCTTCTTCAGTGTGGCGCGCACTTCCCTCGCCTTCTCGACGAGTTCTGGTTTATTTTTCAACAGCGGAGAAACCATCGCTTTTATTGGAGCAACTTTTGGAGCTAGCGCTAGATAAGTGCGTGTATCATCTCCTAAATTATCTTCGCGATAGGCGCTCACAAGAATCGCAAGAATAGTACGGTCAACACCTAGCGATGGTTCAATGACATGCGGAATAATTTTTTCTTTTGTCTCTTCATCGAGATAGGAGAGTTCAGTAGCGGACGCGTTCGCATGAACCGAAAGATCGAAATTAGTGCGGTACGCGAGACCCCAGAGTTCCTTACGACCGAAGGGATAATCAAATTCGAAATCAATAGTGCGCTTCGAGTAGTGCGCACGATCTGTCGGAGGGACTTCAAGCTCGTGTACCATATCTTCTGGAAGACCAACCGCCCCTGCAAAAAGATGCATCATCTTCTGCCATTCTTCAAACGCCTGTTCCCATTCTGATTCTGGCACAAAATATTCAACTTCCATCTGTTCGAGCTCGCGCAAACGGAAAATAAAATCGCGTGGCGCTATTTCATTCCGAAATGCCTTTCCTATCTGTGCGATACCGAATGGCAGTTTTGGATGAAGCGAATCCATTACATTCTTGAAATTCATAAAAATACCTCCCGCGGTCTCGGGGCGCAAATAGACAACTGCTGATTCGTCCTCAGTAGCGCCCGCTTGCGTCTTGAACATCATATTGAATTGGCGCACATCCCCTAATTCCCCTTTGCATTCAGGACAAGTTTCTGGATTGTCGAGCTGGTCCGCACGAAAACGCTTTTTGCACTTTTCGC
>MFMU01000021.1:17577-18060 GCA_001781915.1 Candidatus Kaiserbacteria bacterium RIFOXYD1_FULL_47_14
GAGCGGATCAGAGAATCCTGCGATATGCCCGCTCGCTTCCCATATTTTTGGATTCATCAAGATGGCTGAATCGATGCCGTACATATCATCACGGTCATCACGGAACATCTGCAACCAAAGGCGTTCTACATTTTCTTTCAGAACAACTCCCAACGGACCATAATCAAAAGTACCAGCAAGACCACCATAAATCTCAGAGCCGGGGAACACAAATCCGCGACGCTTGGCGAGCGAGACGATTTTTTCCATTAAATTCGAATCGGACATTGAAATAACATTATTGCACAATTGCGTTCGTGCTGACATACCCTGTATCTCCGACAGCCTCAGTGGTCACGAGACCCGCAGACGCCTTAACCTGCACGCCGACAAAACGGTCATATCCCGAAAAAGATGCACTTCCTGTAAGCGCAGGTGCACTGCCTTTCTGTGAAGTCGACGGAGTGAATGATATCTGAAACGCGCCGCGAGCACTTGCATTTT
>MFMU01000021.1:18067-22075 GCA_001781915.1 Candidatus Kaiserbacteria bacterium RIFOXYD1_FULL_47_14
GTCGCCGATATTCCAAGAAACAGTATTGGATCCTTTATCGTACGAGAAAGAACCGTCGCCGCTCGTGATACCGGTATATGAGACATAACTCGGTAATGATGCAGACATCACGCCGCCAGCGATAGTGTTTCCTTGATTTTCCGCGTCCCAGACAATCGCATAGGTTGTCGCCTGATTGGCGACAGGCGGAATCGGACCACTGGTAACAAAAGGCGCCGAAGTATGCAGTGATGACGCCGAAAGAACGACAGTCGTAAGAACTCGCGCAGTCTTGGTCGCAGAAGTATTGGTCACTTTTGTAACACTCGTCTCTCCTGCGCGAGTGCCAGACACCGATGTATTAAAGGTTACTGTCGGCGAAGAAAAAAGTGCTCCTGTGGCGAGCGTTGAAAAGGTGAAGGTACCGATGCCAGAAGAGCTCGGCGCGAGCATCGCGAGAGAAGAATCAGTATCTCGACTGAAAACAATAGTGTGATCAGTAGAACGATAAAAACCATTAGTAGTTCTAATGCTGTCATAGTCAATCGCAGAACCAGAAATAGCTACTTCAATAGCTGCATTTGCGATACTTGTCGAGAGCGTGTTGGTATAGGAAACAGAAACGCTTTGAGAACTTCCAGCATTCATCACCGAATTCGGCGAAGTGTCGCCGTTGAGCGCGAGAGTTGTCGTAATGAACGGTGCTGCAATCGCAATCGTCATATCCTGTGTCATATAGGTAACTGCGAGTTCCTGATTTTGCGCGGTCTTCGCAGTTCCTATAGTGAAATGAAAAGTTTTTTGTTCGCTATTCTGTCCGAGAATCGTCCCAACAAGTTTTATCGTTTTACTCGCATTCGGCGATAGTGTACCAAGAAGAAAACTCGTGTTGCTCAAAGGGATTGAGGATGAAACAACCGAGAAACCAAACGGAAATGTTGCAGTAAGGACAACATTATCGAGCGGCATTGTTGCATTCGAACGGACAGTGAGAGTGGTAGTAAAAGGCGTGCCCGAAACAATTTCGGCTGGAGAATCGACAGAGACCGAAAGTGGCGTGGAAGAAATAGCGAGCGCATAGGACAATTTTTTCACGAAAATCGCATTTGACGCAGCAGCGCCATACGAGAAAGAAACAGGGAGCGCGAGAGTTTCTCCTGTACCGCCGAACAATATAATTTTTACCGAACGAGTCACAGTCGCACCTGGCGCGAGAGGCCCTAGATTTTCAATATAGCGCGGATAATCACTCAATATATTTGTTGCGTTCCTCGTACCTTTTGGAAAATCAATTTCAATAGTCGCGTTTTTTATCGCGACTGCATTTTTATTTGTAATGGTAATTGAAAGTGGAACAGTATCACCGCCGGCGATTGTCGATGGACCCTGAATCGCAATGTCTATTTTATCTATAGAAACCGAATTACCTCCGAAATAAAAAATATAGCCAGAAATGCCGATCGAAACGAGAAAGAAAAGAAAAGCAACAATTAAGAATATTCCCGCAAAACGCATAGATCGTTTCCCGCGAGAAGAAACGCTTTTAAGAACGATTTCTTCCCAAGTATGAGGGAGCGCGCGCTGGCTTAAAGCGGAGCGCGCCACCCGTGAGCCAGACACAACAGCACCTGGTTCGTATAAGCGTTCGCGCGCGCGCTCGAGCGAACCGATCGTATCTTCAGGAAGTTGTGGCATCAGTCGTAGTATATCAAAGCCCCGAAGATGTGATACCGCAGTTAATGCGTGCTATATACTGCGCACGATTTTTAGTAATTTCGGCAAGTACTGATGGTATGAAGAGACAGGACTCTCCGGGAATATCTCCCGTATCCAATCCAAGCACTGTGAGCATCCTAATCACCACAAGCACTTCAGCAGCGTCATGAATCTCTTCAGGAAGTTCAGTAAGTGCTTTAAAGAAACTCGTCATAATAAGAAAAAGTATCGGATCATAGATTTCGCCAGCAACGAGCCGCACAAGAAGGCTGGAGACGCGCGACGCGCGCATTCGCGAACAAGTTTTCATATGCGCGAACCAATTTTCTTCAAGCACCGCGCCCGCCACGCGCCAACTCTCCTTCCCTCGTACCAGTACGAGGGAGCTTTCGGCCAGTGTTGCGAGTGCGGCAGCGAGCTTCGCACCAGAACGACGCACGCCTTGTACCCGAGCACACACGAGACCTAATTCTGGAGTGATGAGCGTCACATACGAATTCGCCTCTCCTATAGATGAACGAGAGAGGACAATACCGCGCGTCTCGTATTTATGCCGCATCGCGAATAAGATCGAATCGCACTTCGCCAGTTGAGAGAAGAACTGTATATTTTCCTTCTGAATAGATCACTGAATGCGCCGCATCACGCGGAGAGAATCCTTCAGCTTTACGCGCTTCAGCAACCGCACGCGCCATCTCGCGTTCATCGCCTTTTTTTATAAGTTCAGGAGTGAGTACCGTATCGAGCGTAAACTCTGCACCCGCGACAACCTCCTTCACATTAACCTCATCAGCGAGAATCTGTGCGAGTTGGTCTGGAAGCATCTCGGGTACCGCAAGTGCCGCAAGCGGCTGACGAACCTTGATACCAACATTCTGCCGAAGCTGTAGCGCCTCTGATGCGAATGCACGAACACGCGCCATCTCAAAAATAAGATTTTTGTCTGGTTCTCTCTTTTTCTCAGGCCAGTCAGCGAGATGCACACTTTCTGGATCACTATCACTTCTTACCTTTGCATATATTTCTTCTGCAAGAAATGGCGCGAACGGCGCCAGTAGAAGAGCCGCAATGCGAAGAGTTTCTCGAAGCGTTGCGAGTGCGGCCGCATCTCCTTCTCGCGCACGATTGCGAATTCGCCGCACATACCACTGCGAAAGATCTTCTGCGAGAAGTGCAATTGCATGTGTTGCGTCATAAGGTTTATAGGCATCCATTGTTTCAGTCACCTCACGCACGGTCTCATCAGTGCGCGTTTGCATCCAACGATCAATTACCTGCGGATTTATTTCTCCCTGCAAGTTATCTTTGAAGAGTTCATAAAACTTCGCGCTGTTCTCGAACCACGAAAGCACTCTTGCTGCTTCTTTCATGGTCTTCTCATCATAATTTTTTGTATCACCCGGCTGAGCTACGCTATACATCCAGAAACGAACTGCATCAACACCCCACCTATCAATTTCTGTCCATGGATCAACTACATTTCCTTTTGATTTGCTCATTTTCTTTCCTTCTGCATCAAGCAAGAGTCCAAGCGAAATGGCATTTTTATAGGAAGCGCCATGCCCTGCGAGCACCCCCACAGCAAGCAAGGTATAGAACCATCCGCGCGTCTGGTCTATAGCTTCGCTAATAAAATCGGCTGGATAAGCGACTTTGTTAAGAAATGTTTCCAGTGATTCATTCCCGCGCTCTTTCGCCGATTGTGCGAACGACATCGTGCCAGAATCAAACCATACATCCATCACTTCAGGCACTCTTCGCAACTCATTTCCTTTTTCCGAAATAAGAACGACCCCATCAATGTATGGCCGATGCAGGTCGAGTTCGTAGTCCTCGTTATGCGGAAGCGGCACAAATTCGAGTTGGATTGATTGTGCAAAATCCGATGCCGACTGTTCAGCAAATCCAGCAAGCTCTTGATAAGTTGCTCCTGCAACAATCGCTGTACACATTTTAATACCGAGACCATGCGTAACAATGAGAATATTTTTCTTTGTATGAGTGGACTCAAGTTCGTAGAAAAACTCCGCAATACGGCGATAGGTTTGTTCGTATGATTCTCCCTCTTTAAATTCACACAGCCGAGCATCATCTATAACTCGATCATTCTGAATACCAAGAGCGGTAGCGAGAATATGCGCGGTTTCTTGCGTTCGCGCGAATGGAGAAGTGTAGATATGAGTAATACTCCGCGTCTTAAGAGTCATGGCAGCTCGCTTGACTTGTTCTTGTCCATTCTTAGTTAATGAATAGTGCGGCTCATTAGTCGGATCGAGAATGTCCTGCACATTATTCTCTGCCTCGCCGTGCCGC
>MFMU01000021.1:22128-31969 GCA_001781915.1 Candidatus Kaiserbacteria bacterium RIFOXYD1_FULL_47_14
GCTTATCGCCCAGTCCTTCGCATTCGTGAGCCATTCGCCCATGCGTCCATCGCGAATATAATTCGGTTCCCAATGAATTTTTTTATTTTCTGCGACCAATTTTTTGCGCAAGTCGCTCATACGGATGTACCACGAATCACGCGCGTAATAGATAAGCCGCGTGTGGCAGCGCCAACAGAAAGGATAGGTATGCGTATACGATTCTTTTTTGAAAAGTAGTCCGCGCGTTTGGAGATCTTTCACAATATCAACTGCAACTTTTTCATCGGTAACAAATCGACCAGCAAGAAATATTATTCCATCAAAAAATGTCCCGTCTGGACGAACAGAATGGTTTTTGTACAAGTTTTCTTTTGAGGCGAGCTTGAAATCATCTTCCCCGTACATAGGAGCAATGTGCACGATACCAGTGCCGTCTTCTGTCGTGACAAAATCCGCTTCATAAACTTCATATCCGGCCTGTGTCTGATACAGAGGAATGTATTTCTTTCCAACAGGTGAAAAATCCTCAATGCGTATCCATTCATCATCGAGAACATCCTTCGCACGAGCGTCAGCGATAATTACTTTCTCATCACCCTTTTTATATTTTCCATATGCAATGTTCCTACCTACTGCAAGCGCAACATTGCCGGGCAAGGTCCAAGGAGTGGTCGTCCACGCGAGCAGATAAGTACCGGGCTCATCAACCAACTCAAACTTCGCGGTAATAGTAAGGTCTTTTACATCTTCATATCCCTGTGCGAGTTCGTGCGAAGAGAGCGCGGTGCCGCAGCGCGGACACCACGGAACAACTTTATAATCCTTATAGAGCCGACCGTCCTTCGCTGTCTGTGCGAAGAGATACCAGACCACTTCCATATACGAACTATCGAAGGTGAAATATGCCTTCGTTGCATCAACCCAGTAGCCAATGCGCTTGGTAAATTTCGCCCAGAGGTCAATGTAAGCAAAGACGCTCTCTCGACATTTTTTATTGAATGCCGCAACGCCATATTTTTCAATATCCGGTTTTCCGATAAAACCAAGTTCTTTTTCAACTTGAAGCTCGACCGGTAGCCCGTGTGTGTCCCAGCCGGCGCGGCGATTTACATGGTAGCCGCGCATTGTTTTATAGCGCGGAATAGCGTCCTTAAACGCTCGGCTTTCAAGGTGGTGAATGCCCGGTTTTCCATTAGCCGTTGGCGGACCTTCATAAAATACGAACTCGCCTTTCGGCGCCTTCTTGGCGAGTGATTTCTGGAATATCCCCTCACGCTCCCAGAACGCAAGTATTTCCTCTTCACGCTTCGCTACTTCTGATTTTTCAGACATATCAGCCATACTATCAAATAATCACATCTTCTCCGTCGCGGGGATACCGAGAAGTGCGAGACCGTTCGTCATCGTATTCGCGAAAGCGCGCGTAACGCGCTGTTTGTATATTTCTTCAGAACTCCCAAGCACTTGTTCAGTCGCATAAAAAGAATTCCATTCTCCGGCGAGTTCAGTGAGATAATTCACCAGCAGATTCGGCGCTGTCTCGCGTGCGGCGCGCGCGGCGACTTCAGGAAAGTGCAGAATGAGCCGTTCGATAACATACGGCGCGGGAGGTATATCGGTACCGTTCTCTCCTCCTGCATAGGTAAGAATCTTACGCGCCCGCACGAGCGCATACTGCAGATACGGCCCAGAGTCGCCGTCGAGCGAAAGCGATTTTTCTTCATCAAAAATAATGTCGGAACCCGGCGCTTGCCGAAGAATCATATATTTAATCGCGCCAAGTGCGACTTGTTCGGCGATAAGCGGATCTGGATTTTTTACTAATGTTCTTTTTGTAATGCTATTAATGAATCCTTCGGCCGTGATGACATTCCCTTCGCGCGAAGACATTTTTCCTGTGGTGAGCCGTAAAAAGCCATGCGAAACATGTTCTGTCTTCTTCGCGATAAGCGGTGCTATCTCGCCAAGTGCTGCGAGCATAACTTTGAAATGCCCGATTTGTTCTGCAGCAGTGACAATAAGAGAGCGGTCGCTCTGTACCCGCTCTTCTTTCAGGAATGCGAGACCGATATCCTTCGCCTCATAAGTCGGAGTACCGGCGCTCGTGATGAAAACGAGCGTGTGAAGTCCTTTCTTCTCGCCTCGATAAATAACCGCGCCTTCGCTTTCTTCGAAAATTCCTTTTTCAAGACCGTCGCGTACGATGCGAAGCCCCGGTTCTGCGGTCTCGCTCTCAAAAAAATAATAATCAAAATGCGTTCCTAGAATCCGGTAAATTTTTTCAAAATGAGCAAGACTCCATTTTCGACCTTCATCGTACACATGCTTTACTAACGAATTCATCTTTCCTGCATAGATCTCGACATTGATCTCATCAATTTCTTCTTTATGCTTAGCATAATCCAGATTTCCATATACATACATTTGACCTAACAGATCAACTTTTTCTTCCAGTTTTGCTTCTGGAGAACCACCGGACAAATTTTCAAATTCTTTTCCAAAAAAGGAGTACCCCCAGAGCGCCTTCGCAACATGCGGACCGACATCGCCTTGATAATTTGCGCGAATCACTTCTGCACTTTCATTTTCAATGAGCCGTGCGAGTGATTCGCCGATAATATTGCTCATCAAATGCCCGATATGCATCTCTTTGAACGGATTCGCGTCTGTGTACTCAACAATAACGCGTTTACCGCTTTCTGCAGTTCCCTTCCCCCACTCTTCGCCTTTCGCATCTGCTTCGGCAACTGCGAATGATACTGCTTCGTGCGAGAGCGTGATGTTCACGAAGCCCGCTCCTGCGACTGCAATTTCTGACACGCTGTTCCCAAGTTTTTCTTGTATGCTTTTCGCAACTTCTTCAGCATTTTTCATTCCAATAAACACAGCGTAATCGCCATATGCTTTATTCGAGGGCCGTTCAACCACGAACGAAACATCGCCTATACCCATTTTCTGCAGCGCCTCGGCAACTGCTTTCTGTATTCGTTCTTCCATATGGACAGTATAGCGATAATCAGCATATTTGACTATTTTCGTCTGTTCTGTAGGATGCGACAAGAAATCAGTTCTTTCACTAAACATAAGTTAGACCAGGTAAGAAAGGAGAATTGCATGAATACTCATCCCAGAATCGAATCTGGCGAAGTAGATCCGATCTTCAAATCTTTTCACCAAAAGGTGGTGCTCGATTACGAAAAATTGCGAAAAGTAGTCGAGGGTTATCAGGCGGTTGGGCGTAAGGTGGTCGTCACGATAGGTTCTTGGGACGGCGGCATACACATTGGCCATGCTCGGTATATTATTCGGGCATGTGCCGAGGGAGATATTCTTATTGTCGCCCTAGATTCAGATCGTGCGGTAAAACTCTATAAGGGCGAATACCGGCCCATCACACCGGAAAACGAGAGAGCGGAACTCCTGACATACCTGGAGCAGGTTTCGTTCGTCACCTGCATCGACGATGTGTCCGATACTGGTTGGTGGCAGTGCGGTCTGCTCGAGGCAGTACGACCGGACATATTCGTCGCTGTGGAAGATAGCTACCCTGAGGAACAACTCGCGGAAATCCGACAGTATGTTTCAAAGGTAGTGGTGCTACCACGCCAAGCGGAAACTTCAACATCGGCAGTAATCGGTCAGATAATCAAGGGGCATTTTCTGCCCGCTTTTCAGGAGGTACTGTATGGAACTATGGAAAGAAAAACCCCCGTCCGCCCCGATTCTGATATACATCCCAGTAATCCATAAAGGATATTTGGAATTTTTCGAGCGCTATCGAGAAATCTCTGATGAGCTTTGGTTGATTGGTGAAGATTTGGCGGCCGAGTTTTCCATCCTACATACGGAAATTCGAGCAATTGATCCCTCTCTGATCCGGGAAATGCTGATTCCATTGAACCTTTTTCAGAACATTGAAGTTCTTTCTGGTAACAACATCGCCAAAGTGACCGCCACAAAGCTGGTAACTGTTTCAGAAAGAGTTTCTCATTCAGTAGTGGAGAAATATTTTCCGCAAGCTCAAGTGATGTATGACACTGTGTTTCTTCGTTATGACGAGAACAATGTAAAATCGCTCAAGCCTGTAGGATTCAACCGGGAATCGCACGATCCGTTTGATCTGAAAATGATGTCGTTGGCCTATAATGAAGCCGACAAAAGCTCGTGTTGGTGGCGTCATGTGGGAACAGTGCTTGTTAAAGATGGTGGAGTAATTGCCACTAATCACAATGAGCATGTCCCCGACGAACAGATGCCGTATGTTTTTGGTGATCCGCGCGACTTCATAGAGGCGGGGAAACTGAGTCATTTTGCTTCTTCTCTGCATAGTGAAATGATGGCTCTCATTGAAGCGATGCGTAAGGGCATACGCACAACTGGAATGGACATCTATGTTTCCGTCTTCCCTTGCCCTAACTGTGCGAAAGTCATCGCATATTCTGGCATCAAAAGATGCTTCTTTGGTTCCGGTCACGCGTCGCTCGATGGAGAGAGAATCCTCAAAGAAAAGAATGTGGAGCTCATTTATGTTCCTTTGTAAGAAAATCCGCTACTGGAAACAGTAGCGGATTTTTTGCAATATGGGAGACGATGTGCTAATAAAGCGTAGGAGTTCATAGACAAAAAAGGAGGTTACTATGTCGAAATATGAACAGCAGTACCTTGACGCACTTAAAGATGTCCTTGCAAACGGCGTACGAAAAGGTGATCCGCAAGGCGTGGGCAATATCGCGGTTTTCTGTCGCGAGATGCGATTCCGGCCTACAGAGGAGTTCCCTTTGTTGACCACCAAAAGACTGCCCTTCCGTCACATTGTCGGGGAACTTCTATGGTTTCTTTCAGGTAGTTCCAAATGGGATTTTCTGCACAAGCACAAAATCACCATCTGGGATGAATGGGGGAAAAAGGAAGTGGCTGGGAAATATGGCTTGGAAGAGGGCGATCTTGGTCCAATTTATGGGCCACAATGGATCCATTGGGGGAAGCGTGCTGGCGGCGAGATAAACCAAATCGCCAAGCTTGTAGAGGATCTTAAAACCAATCCCGATTCGAGGCGACACAAAGTTACGGCCTGGAATCCGGAAGATGTGGACTCTGTTGCGGTTGCCCCATGCCACGGAGATTTTAAATGCTTTGTGGCGAATGGGGAGATTTCTCTCAATCTCGTCCAACGCAGTAACGACCTGTTTCTCGGGGTTCCGTTCAACATAGCATCCTACTCTCTTCTGCTTATGATGCTGGCCCAAGTGACTGGTTTGCGTTGTGGTGAATTCGTCCACTCAATGCAGGATGTTCATTTGTATCTCAATCACATTCCGCAGGTCAACATGCAACTTGAACGCCAGCCACGGCCCTTGCCTAAAGTTTCACTCAATCCGACCGTCAAAGATATCTTCAAGTTTGATTTCCCCGACTTTATTCTGACAGGATATGATCCCTATCCGAATATCCCAGCGGAAGTCGGAATCTGAAGTTTGCGGCAATAAAAGAGGCCTCGGAAGGCCTCTTTTTTTATTTAGCCCACAGGAAAACAGACCGTTTTAGATTTACCATGCACATTTAACTTAGGACAAATAATATGTGCGTGTATGTGGCAGACCGTCGCTCCCGTATAGTCGGTATCCCCAAACCGTAATGCAAAAGCTCCACCAGGGATTTTATAGTTTTTTACTGCCCAATTGGTCAGACTTCTTAATGTTTCCCAGTCTTTTTTATCAAGTTCACTTACGGTTTCTTTGTGTTTTCGATTAATGATTAAAAAATGATATTTCGCATTTTTGTATGGCCAACTATTTTCAGTAATAAACCAATCACCGCTCCTTTTTAAAATGGACTTTCTGTGATATTTAAAATTATCAGGACAAAAAGGACATTTATTTTCCATTTCAATTTTGCTGATAACATTCTCATATTCACCTTTGCCCTTAGCAAATCTTTTATTTACGACTTTTGTACCCATTTTCATTGAAATGAGATTATAGCAAATATTGGAGAAACGGCTTCCCTCTCAGTAATCTTGACATTTCACCGTTTCTGCGAGAAGGTGCAGAAAGAAAAAACACTTTAAACTCTACACGAGGGAGGTTGTTTTGATAGAAATTGATCTTTCAATCATTGTGGCGATGACTGATGAGAATCGCGTCATCGGAAACAATGGGAAATTGCCGTGGCGATTGCCCAGCGATTTGGCTCGGTTCAAAGAAAACACACAACAAACGGGTGTCATGATCATGGGCCATAACACTTATGCATCAATCCTCGAGCGGAATAACAAACCGCTCCAGGGACGAAAGCATATTGTACTGACGAGGAATAAATTCCTTTCTTCTCAGTATGCGTCAGTTACATTCGCCCGTTCAGTGGAGAAGGCGCTCATGGAAGTTACATTGAGCGGTGGGAGAGCTTTCGTGATTGGCGGAGGAGAAATCTACAGAATCTTCCTGCAGCTTCCGGAGGTGAAAAGATTATACATTACCACTGTGTATGCACCAGAATTGAGCGGAGATGCGTATTTCCCAGACATAGATATGCGCTACTGGAAATTAATATTCGGTTCAACTATCTGCCAATGGGATACGAAAGATGAGTATGAAACATCTCACGAGATGTATCTACATCTCGCGCAATAACCGAAAAAACGGTGTCTCATTTGGGAGACACCGTTTCTTTTTTCAATTCTATAAATTTATTTTACTTCTACTCCCATCGAACGCGCCGTACCAGCGATGACTCGCGCGGCGGCCTCTGGGTTATTCGCGCGCAGGTCCGGCATCTTTTCTTTCACAATTTCTGCAACTTGTGCTTTGGTCAGCGTTCCCGCCTTATGTTCGCGCGCTTTGCTTGAACCTTTTTCGATGCCAAGCGCTTTCAAGATCAGCCGAGATGCCGGCGGATTCTTCATAATGAAGGTGAAAGAACGGTCGTCGTAGACCGAGAGTTCAATCGGGATAATAGTCCCCCGCTTGTCTTTCGTTGCCTCATTAAATTGCGTCACGAATTGACCAATGTTCACCCCAGCAGGACCAAGTGCCGTACCAACCGGCGGCGCCGGCGTTGCTACACCTCCGGGGATTTGAAGTTTTATCTTTTTTACAACAGTAGCCATAATTCTGTGACTTTACATTAAAGCTTCCTTATTTGCAAAAAATCGAGTTCGACCGGCGTCTCGCGTCCGAACATCGAGACCATCACCTTCACCTTCCCGCGGTCTTCATCAATTTCGCTCACTTTGCCTTCAAGATCTTTGAATGGCCCGTCGGCGATGACAATCGGATCGTCCTTCACGAGATCAATGCGATGCTTCGGTGCTTCAGCGGTCATTCGCTTCATCAGCGTTGCGACTTCGGACTCTTCCATCGGGACTGGCGTGTTACCAGCACCGACAAACCCCGTTACGCGCGGAGTGTTCCGCACTACGAACCACGAATCATCATCCACAATCATTCGTACGAGAATATAGCCGGGATATATTTTTTCTTCTTCAATAATACGCTTGCCACCTTTTACGCGAATTTTCTTCTCCGTCGGGACCGTGACTTCGAAAATCTTGTTCTTCATATCGAGAGACTCTATGCGCTGTTTCAAATTGCGTTCAACCGCATTTTCATATCCTGCATAGGTGTGGATGGTATACCAGCGTGCATCCTTCTCTGAAAACTCTGTTTCATCATGAATTTCTTTTTTTACTGCTGGGGCGATATCTGCCATTTGAATTTCGTTTTCATCCATAGCAATAAAATTAGCCGCCAATAATAATGCGGTTCACACCCAAGCCGAAGAGATAATCGAGCAAACCAACGAGAAGCGCAATAGCCGCCGCGATAAAAATAACCACGAAGGTGTGCGAAATTGCCTTATGTCTCGTCGGCCAGACGATATGCGCGAACTCTTCGCGAACATGCTTCAGATAGGTAATGAGTGTATTCATAAAAAAGTTTGGTTTACCCAGCACTAACTGTTAGTGCTCGGGTTAATAAAAAAGCCCTGCGGGCTTTCAATACTGGCAGTGTAGTACGGCGCCTAGCGCGCGTCAAGCGGTTGTGTATAATCCTATACGGTTGGTCTTTGGAAACTTTAACTGTTCGGAAGGGGGCTCATTATGAAACGAGTATGTTGTCTGCTGTTCTTCGTGGTGCTGGTGGCAGCGTGTACGAAAATTGACCGCTTGGCAACGGTCAATGCCGTCACGAATCAAGACACTCTGAAACTGAGCAAGCAGATTTCGCCGGCTTCAATTTTTTTGAACGGTGCAACCGCCACTGGCGAGGCACTCAAGTATCAGGTTATCAAAGTTGATCGATTGTCGAACACGGTATCGTTCAACAAAAAAATCAATTTTGCCGCATCAGTGCAACTCACTTTAGAGAAGGATAGCCAGACAATTGTCATCACCGCCACCACAAATAACGACACCACAACCGAGAAAGCCATCGCCGATTTTAAGGTTGAATTGGCGAAGCGGTTTGAATAACTCGCTCGGTTCGACCGAGCACAACGATCCTGCACAAGTGGGGTCGTTTTTTATTTATTATTGCTACCGAATCTCGTATGTAATAGAAACAGAAGCGCTGTAAGTGTTCTCTCCTACAGAAATTTCTGGTATCGCCGCTTTTGATGCAGATACATCACCGCCGAGACCATACATCATCGGGTACGCATTTCTGCCGGATGATTCGCTGAAGTTCACAATCTTCCCGAGATGAACGCCGAGCTGTTTCGCAAGAAGTGATGCTTGTGTTTTTGCATTCGTGATCGCATCAGCGCGCGCCGCATCATAGCCGGCATTTGCATCATCGAGCGCAAATGCAGGACCAGAGACATTCTGTACCGAAAGTTTCCCGAGACCGCCGAGGAGTGCGCCGGTTTTCGCGAGGTCGCGCATCGTTACTTGAATCGTTTCAGCTACTTGGTAACCAGTCACTTTCGGCGTACCACCATAAGCCGGACACATCGATCCTGGAGGGCATGGATTCGGATAGGAATACTGCGGAGAAATATTGTACGAGAGTGTTTTTATATCCTTTTCAGCAATACCTTGCCCTTTTACAAAATCCAACGCAGCATTCGCCTGTTTGGTCGTTGCGGATTGTGCCTCTACCACGGTTGCTGAAGTATTTTCAACCGTAAAAGAAATCTTTGCGACATCAGGCGGAAGGGTTGCTTGCCCATCGCCCTGCACGGTAATAGTATCAGTCGCCGGATTTGCAGAACGACTCAGATTCGTCAAAGTATGTATCGTCTGTGCAAGCAAGAAAAGCGCAAGAATCGCGATTGTGCAGACACCCACAATGCGTAGGCCCTTAGTGTCGCAAAATTTGCAAAAAGAATTGTCATCCATAATTAAAATAATTAAGCATTAATTGTTACGAGGTATATCGCTTATTCCCCCTGGAGAGTAGTAAGAAGCTTCACAAGCGCCGAGTGAGCTGGAAGCGTCGATACCTCAAGACTCGAATCGGCCCAGTTCATAACCCCTCTATCAATTGCATCGAAACGCAGCACATCCGTAGCGCGCGCAAGATAATAAGCCGTATCGACGAATCCCTCAAAGCGTTCTATAGAAACAACCGTGAAGCGATGCGCGCCGAGCATTGTAGAAGAAAATGATGTTGCTCCAACTGGTGCGCCAGAAGTCCCGCTAATTGCTGTTTTCTTAATGGTCTCGAGCGCCGTTGTCGAGGCAGTTATTGCATAACGGCGAATAAGAAGATTCGCAGTTGTTTCTCCAGAAGGCGAAGTCGAGAGCATCTCATACGCACCGACACTCGAAGCATCAGGAAGCGATCCGTCAGAAAATCCTGAAGGTAGTGCAAACGAGATGCCAACATCTGAAAGTAAAACATTAGGAGCTGGACAGACA
>MFMU01000021.1:32065-32159 GCA_001781915.1 Candidatus Kaiserbacteria bacterium RIFOXYD1_FULL_47_14
ACAGCGTTTCGATAGACAAGCCCGCCAATACCCAAAACAACAATAAGAACAATGCCAAAAAATAAGCTTTTCATATGAGAATGATAGCACAATC
>MFMU01000021.1:32176-36427 GCA_001781915.1 Candidatus Kaiserbacteria bacterium RIFOXYD1_FULL_47_14
AGGATTTTCTTCCGCGACGCCGGACTGATGATTCGCGAGGCGCGCGAACGCGAAAAGGAGCGATGAGAGGCGATTCATATATGCTATGGTCTCATTCGAGAGCGTGCATGCTTGTGCATCTTTGGCAGTAATTATTCGCCGCTCGGCGCGGCGCGCGAGCGTCCGCACGATATCGAGGAGCGCGGAGAGCTCTGTTCCACCGGCAATCGAGAAACCAGTTATGGGCGGTATTTCTTTTTCTATCTCGCCAATCATCACTTCCATCTTCCCTACTGCATCGGGCGCGAGATGCTTATCAGCGCCCGCAACTTCGGCTTGAACGATGAAAAGATTTTCTTGTGCCTCGCGCAAAGCATTCGCAATGCGCGGCTCTTTATCCGCGTGTACCTTCACGAATCCAAGAAATGCATTGAGTTCGTCGAGGACGCCGAGCGCCTCCGGCACTTCAGACGATTTAGAAATTTTCTGCTGATTGCAGTCGAAGACCTTGGTCATTCCGTCATCTCCTTTTCCTGTGTACAGCATGCTCAAATTGCCTTTAGAGATGATCAATCACGAGCGCTGTTCCGGGAGGGGCTTGATCTTTCAGAATCATATCCGCAACGATATTTTCAATTTTTTCTTGCACGGTTCGTCGGAGGGCGCGAGCGCCGTACTCTTCGTTGTATCCGACCTCAACAAGCGCATGCACGAGAATATCGGTAATTTGCACGGTTACACCGCGCTCTTGCATCAATCGCGCATTCAATTCTTCGAGCAAAAGACGCGTTACCGCTTCCGAATCCTGCCTCGAAAGCGGATGGAACAACACAATATCGTCAAAACGATTTAAGAATTCCGGGCTGAAAAGGCGATCCTGAATGATATAGCTCATAAGATCGCCCTTGGTAATCTGAGGATTTTTCTGAATGAGCGTCGTGCCGGCATTTGAGGTCGCGATAATGATGTTGTTTTTAAAAGAGACGGTTCTGCCGACTTGCGTTGAGAGTCGGCCTTCATCAAGCACCTGTAAAAGGATGTTCCATACCACTCGATGTGCCTTTTCAAGTTCGTCAAAGAAAAGCAGCCCGAATGGATGTTCCTCGATAGAAACAGCGAGGCGTTCGATAAACGCCTGTGCGCTCTCTCCAGTTGCAAACTCAGACATATCGAATCGCACCATGTTGCTGGTGCTACCAAAATAATGCTTTGCGAGCATCTTGCCCGTGTGCGTTTTTCCGCTGCCGGTTGGGCCGAGGAATAAAAAGGTACCGATGGGCTTTTCCTTGCTCGCAATGCCGGTGCGAGCACGGCGCAGCGCCGAGGAAATGTCATGTACTGCTTCTTCTTGGCCGATAATTTCCGTACGAAGTACATCCTCAAGCTGAAGCAATATTTGTTTCTCGTCGCGCTCGATCGCCCCGATAGGCACGCCCGTTTCCTGCGAAAGGACGCGATGCACATCTTGCAGGGTTATCTCTTTCGCATTCGCGGCCAAATTCTCGAGCAGATCGAGCGATTTCTCTGGCTGTGGAATCTGTTGTACAAGATCATTGGTGCGGCGCACAATTTCTTCAAGTACTCCTTCTTCAAAGCGAATCTTCTTATAGCGATCGTGCGCCACATCCCTCAGACACAGCAGTGTATCGTCATTACCGAGAGGAAGCACCTCGATGCGTTCAAAATACCGCATAATATCGGCCTGCTGTTTCCACACGCTGTGGTATCCCTCGATCGAAGTAATCGCAATGACTTGAAGTTCCTGCGCTGAAAGAAGCGGTGCAAGACGACTAAGCATCCCTTCATATTTTTCAGGGTCATGAAAGACCATAATGATATTACCGGCCTTCATTGCTTCAGTGAACATTTTTTCAAGGAGTGGTAGTGGCGTATCAATAAGATTCACTTCAATCACTTCCCGATTTCGCAATTTCGGCGGCACGAGCCCCCGATATACATTTTTTGCAAATTGGGTAATGAGCGTCTTTCGTCCCGAGCCGGGAGTGCCAACCAAAAGCACATTGTCCTGATCTTCGCGCGACAGAACGCGCGTCATGAGTTCAATGGTTTCTTCGCGCCCGTAGAGTTTTTTGTCTTGGCCGCGATATAGCGACACACCATACCGATGGAGCGTTAAAGATCCGCCGTACGCCCAGGATTTTCCAATCGATCCCATCTTCACGAGCTGTTCATATGAAAAGCGAATGGGGATAATAAGGAGAATCGGTAGAAGAGGCATCGAGCAAACAAGTACAAAAAGACCGCATACTATTACCATTAACCGAATGAAAAAACCGATAACTGTGATGATGATGCCGAGAACCATTCGCTCCCACCATTCCTTTCGCTCATCTGACGAATCGCGCATCCATCCGGAAAAAAGCGTTTTGCATAAAATACCGATGGAAAAAAAATACACGATAAAGCGGACGACATTCCACCACGAGCGAAATCCAGAGTGCAAATAGGAAAGCATAGCTACAGTATACGCTATCAAATTACTACCAGATGATTTAAATACAAAAAGAACCCTCTTTCTATGCCGACAAAACAGCAAAGATTTAGAGGGTTCGTGGGCGACATCAGAAAAGTTACAAGGAAATCACTCCGGTGCCAGCAATCTGCCTGTGCGGGTCAGAAATGTGGCACGAGTCGATGAGCCATCCGTCGTCCTCAAAATCCCAGCGTATATGCACTGTCCGAGGACTTCCGTTCTTTTTGCAGACATAGGCGATGTTAGTTGTATAACAACAACCGTCGCCGAAGAGCAACCCTTCCTGTCCCATGCCCTGTTTCTTCAGCAGTCCCCAAAGGTGAAAGAGCATCGTCCTGCGAGCGTCTCCGAGCTCTGTGCAGATTGTTAGGTCCAACGCATTGACCCCGAGTTTGTGCACCCGAACCGTTTTCGGGACTTTCTGTGTGATATTTTCCTCCATGTCCAGAAAGTCCTCTCTGAACCCTCTCCCAATCCATGAGACTTTTACACCATCTACTTCTTCCCCTCCACGGAATTTTTCCCTGGCAACGAATGGAGTGTCACCGTCATCGATGGTAACTATGGTGATGACCGTAAGAAGTTTTGCTTCATTCCCAGCTGGTGCATGAGTGTGTCTCCGCCGCTTCGACATGATTCCTCCTTGTTTAACTTCCAGAAATATTTGTTTGAATGCAGTCATTCGACTGCGCTACTAATGGATCAAAGACCTGCAACCGTTTTGTATGGTACACAAATATACTTATTTTGTCAAAGTGCCCAGGAGAGGACTTGAACCTCCACGGGATTGCTCCCACAGCCACCTCAAGGCTGCGCGTTTACCAATTACGCCACCTGGGCAATACAAGAACTATACTACACCTTCTTCTATTTTTTCTTCTTCAACTGGCGTGCTTATCTCTTCACCTGTTCCCTCGACAGAAGCAATCGCTTCATCACTCTTCAAATGCAACATACGCGCATTGCGCAACTGGCGGCGCACTGCCTTCGCCGCCTTTTCGCGAATAAAGTAGAGCTTCGCACGGCGTACATTGGATCGCTTCACAATCTCAATTGAATCAATGACCGGGGAATAGAGCGGAAATGTCTTCTCGACGCCGACACCCGAGAGGGTCGCACGAACCGTGAAGGACGCCCCCGACTCGGTGCCATGTTTTACTGCGAGCACCAGCCCTTCGAAAACCTGTTTTCGCGCGTTCTTGATTGTTTTTTCTTTCTTATCGGTGCCGCGACCTTTTTTAATATCGACGATATTCTGCACCACGCGCACCGTGTCGCCCGCCCGAAGCCCGAGGCGCGCGCGTCCTTCAGTATTGACCGTCGTTATGACCTTCTCCATGTGTCGCGCACATTAGCACGCCCAGCACTAAATGCAAAGTTTTAGTGCTGGGCACGCGCCAGGAAAGAGAGCAAATGCTGGAGCGAGATCATCCGGCAAAGGAGCTACAATAGTCGTGCGTGAACCTGAAGAAAGCGGCAAATCAATCGAATAGGCATGGAGACCAAGACGAGAGATACCGAGTGCTAGAGGATGATTTGGTGCATAGAGCTTGTCGCCAACAATCGGATGATGAATCGCTTTTAAGTGGACACGAATCTGGTGCGTTCTGCCGGTCTCCGGTTGTACCCTAAGAAGTGCATACTCGCCATTTTCGCCGATAACTTCATACCGAGTAAGTGCCTCGCGCAAACGCCCTTTGGCTTTCGGTTGCGCACTATGCAGACGAAAGTCCTTCCTCGAACGACCAATGTCGAAATCGATTATTCCTTTTTTCTCT
>MFMU01000021.1:36527-38114 GCA_001781915.1 Candidatus Kaiserbacteria bacterium RIFOXYD1_FULL_47_14
GAGTTTCGGGATATGTTTTTTTAAACCAATCTTCTGCGGTTTCTTCTTTTGTCCGCCCGTCAGAATGAGTGATAAGCCCTGCGGGCTTATTTATTACAACAACATCCGCATCTTCATACAGAATAGGGAGATTCATAATGTGAGTATTAAAGCACGATATTTCCAAGTTCGGACAATTTTTCAATCCATCCTTTTATGGTGAGAAAGATGATTGTGTCACACACATATATTTGAAGAGTGCCATATGGCAAGTTATCTTTCTTCCCTTTACTTGCAATGCTCGGTTTTGAATAAGTTTTAAAAAACTGTTTCCGCGGTATTCCTGAGATTTTTGACCAATATCGTTCTGCCTTTTCTGCATTTAAATGTGAGAATGTATGCACATGCCCTCGGAATTTTTTCTGAGGAACATCAAAAATTTCTCGGAAAAAACGCATCATAAATCGAATAACATCTGGATCGCTATTCGACAATCTGGCCGCCCCTTTAATTGTTTTGCCTCCTTCTCCCCAATATATAGCAGTTCCCACCAAAAGTAGTTCTTTCCTCGACAGTGTCGAAATCTTTTCTTTTGCGGCGTCAATAATAATCCGATGTCGTTTGTGCGTGTTACTCATTCTACTTATCCTTCTCTTCTCTATAGAGCCAATACTACGACCGCGCTCGCTAAGTCCTTTCTTTTGTTTCTCTGATAATTCTACGCCCTGAACCCATAAACTAACGCTCGCTTTAGAAACACCCAGCTCTCGTACAATTTCATTGAGTGACATTCCTTTCTTTCGAAGAATTCTTGCGCGCTTTTGTTCTTCCTTTTTCATATCTGGTATATTAAAAAGATATACTATATATGTATGATACCTAGGTTCAGATATTTATCAATATGCTCTATCAATGATACTGTGGAGAAGTTCTAGGGCGATTAGCTCAGTTGGTAGAGCAACGAGTTTACACCTCGAAGGTCACAGGTCCGAGTCCTGTATCGCCCACCAGAATAGCGGATGTAATGCTTCGCTTTGAGTGTGTGCTTCGCGAATTGGTCGAACTCATTCATTCTGAGCAAGGACTACCCTTGCTCACTAAACTACCCAAAGCCGTAACCTCGGATTTTTCGCTTGTCATTCACAGTATAAAACAATGACCCCCAACGCAAAAGCGAAGGAGGTCACGAGAATGAAAGCGTCAAAGTTCCAAAGGGACAAGAGTCCCGAGGTTCTAAGACACCAAGACCTTGCGAACGGCGAGGAAGCGACAGGCCGGACGCCAGTCGAAGCCCCACCAAAGGAGGTGGAGGAGCCGCTTGGAATCGCCCTCGCCGAGGCAAGGCACATAGCGGTAGCCACCGATCTCCGCGACCGAGCCCAGACCGATGATCGGGAATTTGCGCTGTTCTTCCGGGAAGGTTTTCCCGTGTGAGAGCACATGCTCGATCTTGGCTGATAACCACGGATTTGTGGTATCAGCCGACTCGATTTCCCTCACCGCATTCTCCGAAGAGATGCTATGGTTGAAGCTGAAGTATCGGGCTTCGTATTTGACGATTCCTTCGCCATTGATAGGGAATCGCTTTGCGGTGATGTTGTCGTTTTG
>MFMU01000022.1:0-6823 GCA_001781915.1 Candidatus Kaiserbacteria bacterium RIFOXYD1_FULL_47_14
CATCGCGCGCTGAGTACGCGCTGCTGAAAGAGAGAACGGGAGAAGCGCCAATCGAATGATGATAGTGACGAGAATAACTGCTATGCCGACATCCGAGCCGGGAACAATAGCTACAAGCGCAACAAGCGCATTGTAAATTGGATTGTAGAAAACTGCGTGAAAGAAAGTTGAAATCACAAAGGTATTATATGTTATGAATGAATTTTTGAAAGAATATCATCTAATTCTAACTTGATATCTTGATAGGATACACTATGTACCGACGATTTGGGAAAAACAATGAGCGCTGGCGGCAAATGAAGTGTCCGAAGTGCTGAGAGTACCCTACGCTTTATTTGATGCCTTTTGACTGAAAGATTAGCGATCTTTTTTGGTACAACAACCGCATATCCCTCTCCAGTAGGCGGAAGAAGGACAGAAAAATGTTGCGATGAAAACCTACGGCCGGTTTTAATGGCAGAAAGGAAAAGTGCGCGCGGGAACCGTTTTTTGCTCGGAAACACGAAAAATTAGACAGTGAGGCGAGCTCGACCGCTTCGACGGCGTTTTTGCACTATTTTTCTGCCAGAAGAGGTCTTTGTTCGCGATAGAAACCCATGTGTTTTGGCGCGCTTACTCTTTTTTGGCTGATAGGTCTGTTTTGGCATAATATGAGGTAAAAATTATACTATGCACACTATATTAACAGGTTCTCCACAAAAAACTACTCTGTCCTCATTTTTGAGCGGGAGTATACTCCATTCATCATGAATAAAGGAAACCTTCAGGAACTGTGGGAATATGTATTGACACAAGTTGAACTTTCTATATCGCCGGCAAATTTTAAAACATGGTTCTGCAGTAGTTTTATCGTCAAAATAAGCGAGGACGGTATTGTGTATATAGGTGTGCCTAGCCAATTCTTTAAGGACTGGTACATAAAGAAGTTTCATACCCTCCTATTGAAGATTATTCGCGATGTATCGTATGAGTTTCGCAATATTGAGTATCTTATTGTAAAAGATGAGCGGCGCAAACCAGCGAAAGAAACGAAGAATATTAGCGGCGCTATGGAATTGCCTCTCGATGAATTTTATATCAATAAAAGCGACAATCTGAATCCGCGTTATACATTTGATACTTTTGTGATTGGTTCTTTTAATACGCTCGCATGTACTGCAGCGCAAGCTGCTCTCAGTCGCCCTGGTATTATCTATAATCCTCTTTTTATTTACGGAGATACTGGGCGCGGCAAAACACATTTAATTCAAGCAATTGGCAATCAATTTAAGAAGCAATATCAAGGCCGAAAGGTGTTTTATCTCACTTCCGAGAAATTCGCGATTGATTATGTCGATTCAGTGCAGGCGGGCACTGCAAATCGCTTTAAAGACAAATATCGCCAGTACGATCTTCTTATTATGGATGATGTGCAATTCCTTTCTAAAAAAGACAAGACCCAAGAAGAACTCTTCCATCTTTTTAATGCTCTTCACGACACAAATAAACAGATTATTTTCTCTTCAGACCGCGCTCCTGCTTCTATTCCAGATATTGCTGAACGACTTAAAGGGAGATTATCAAGCGGTATGGCTGTTGATATTGGCGAGCCAGACCCAGAATCGCGCATGGCTATTGTGCGAAAAAAGGCAGCGTTGCATGGTTTTATGCTTTCAGACGAAGTTGTTGAATATGTTGCGACTTCTTTATCCGGATCAATACGCGAATTAGAAGGTATGGTAAATAGCATCATCTGCCATGCGCAGGTAAAAGGATGCACCCCAGATATTGCTGAAGTACGACAATCGCTTCGTTCATTTACACGGCCTCAGAAAAATATATCAGTAAAAAATGTAGTTGATAAAGTAGCTGAATTCTATGGTATTGATGAAGAAAGTATTTATGAGAAAACAAGAAGAAGGGAAGTGGTACGGCCTCGTCAAGTAATTATGTATCTTCTGCGGGAGGATTTTAATATTTCCTATCCGACTATTGGTTCAAAACTTGGCGGCCGAGATCATACAACAGTTATACACTCTTGTGAGAAAATAAAGCGTGAAATAGTTGTTGATAACGATCTTATAAAAGATATCCAGAATATCCGCACCTTACTTGTATGAACTTTACCTATGATTTATCAACAGGTTTCGTATATACTACTGAAGAAAACAAACAGTTATTACCTATCTTTATTCATCTTTTCCACTTATCAACACCACTAATAAGCATCATATGAATATTTCAATAGAAAAAAAATTATTCTCTGAAGCAGTGCATATCGTCGCGCGATTTGCTGAAAAAAAGAATTCAACACTTCCAGCGCTCTCTTCAATTCTTATTATTGCTGGAGATGAAGGAATTAAAATGCGCGCAACCAATCTTGAGACAGGCATTGATCTGAAATTAAAAGGAGAAGTGAAAAATGAAGGTGTGGTCGCAATACCTGCTACGCTCTTGCAACAAATAGCGAGTTCTCTATCGTATGGAGGCGATATTACACTCGAACATATAGGGGATATCATTTCCATTAAAAGCGGTACAGGAAAAAGCTCTATAAAAACCGTCGCCTACGATGATTTTCCTTCAATTCCATTTCCTGAAAATCCTAAAAATAGAATTATTATTTCAGGAGTTCTTCTTCGCACACTTTTTACATCTATCGCATCATGCGCTTCATCATCGACTATTCGTCCGGAACTATCGAGTATATATCTCTCTATAGAAGGAGGTATATTAACCGCTGTTGCGACCGATTCGTTCCGTCTCGCTGAAAAAAAAGTTCCCCTAATAAATAAAGGAATACAAGGGAAATTTCTTATTCCTGCTAAAAATGCATTAGATATAGCTCAAGCGCTCCCTGATGAAGATATTATTATGTCATTCGATGAGCATCAGTGTGCATTTGTGAGCACTTTTGGTATGCTGGTCTCTCGGCTGACTAATGCTGTATATCCTGATTATCGCCAAATTATACCAAAAGAATCGATTGTTGAAGCAGTGGTATTACGAAAGGATTTTGAAACAGCGATAAAACAAACAACTATTTTTTCTGATTCGTTCCAAAAAGTGAATTTGAGTTTTGATCCGAAGAAAAATATTATAGCGCTCTTCGCGCGAAATACTGAAGTTGGAGAGTCAGTAGAAACACTTTCTGCGCAAGTATCAGGAAGTCCTCTCGACATTTCATTTAATCATCGCTATCTTTCCGCAATACTCTCACTTACTGGAGCGGAAAGTTTATCATTTCTCGCGGCAGGCATCGGCCGTCCGCTCATCATTAAAGGCGTCGGAGATACTTCTCTTCTCTATCTTGTTTCTCCAATGAATCAATAACATCAACATTTTTATTTACAATAAAATTGTTGATGTGGCTTGATAAGAAATAGGCACAAAAATTGGTGGGTTTATAAATAGATTTGGATAAGAATTGTACCAAGAAGAAATGCCGTATTCCCAATATGCGAATTGAGGATCTTGAGAAGGATTTATTGAAGAAAGTCCTTGCGGATTATTCTTGTTAGTCCAGTAGAGTAAGCTGTGTGGAACAATATCTCCTTGTGCATCCGGTATGCGCCAATTTCCTTGAAGCATTGGCGGGACAGACGATAAAATAGGGCTTGGCTCGCTAAAATAAGTTTTCTGATATTTTGATAGGGCATACGCCATTGCTTCATGCCACATTGGAGCTGCAATAAAACCAGCGACGGACTTTACCATAGGGGTATTGTCGTTGTTACCAGCCCACACACCAATTGCTACAGAAGGGGAATATCCGACCACCCATGCGTCGCGCGTGTCGTTGGTCGTACCGGTCTTCACAGCGACATCGTAGCCCGGGAAAGAGAGAGGAGAATCAAGCGCATATTCTGGAAGGCGTGCAGGCGCATCTGAGAGCATTCCTGATATGTCATTCGCTATATTTGATGGAAGTACCATTGAAGATTGTGGTGTAAAGCGTTCAAGTGTAGTTCCTTGTGAATTATCAACTTCAAGAATGCCTGTTGGTGTATTTTTAACTCCTTCATTAGCGAAAGCAGCATACGCGCCAGTCAAATCAAGAAGGCGTACTTCTCCGCCTCCAAGCACGAGTGTTAGTCCATATTGAGATGCATCACCAAGAGTTATAAGTCCAAATGATTTTGCTAAATTAACCGCGTTTTGTATTCCAACCAAATAAAGAACTTTAATAGCTGGAATGTTAATAGATTGTGCAAGAGCTGTTTCAAAAGTCATTGGCCCGCGGAATTTTTCATCATAATCAGAAGGGGCGTAACAAGGAGGAGTGTTATTAAAATTATCTGAAGTAGCGCATGCGGTAGAAAATTGTGTTGGTACATCAAATACGACAGTATTGCGTGTGTAGCCACACAAAAGAGAAAGAGCATAAATAAACGGTTTCATAGCAGAACCAGGCTGTCGCAGGGCGAGTGTGGCGTTGTATTGTCCATCGATAGAAGTATCAAAGAAATCGCGCGAGCCGACCATAGCGAGAATTTGTCCTGTAGGAGGATCAATCGCGACCAAGGCATTATTTGAAGCCCTAAAATTCTTTTGATTTTGAAGTGCATATGAATTCAAAATTGATTCAGTTTTTGTTTGAAGGTCGGCATCAAGTGTGGTAGTCACCTTCAAACCAGAAACCAGGGCATTTGTCCCATATTTTTCTTCAAGCTGGTTCAAAATATAAAAAACGAAATGCGGCGCAAGAATTGAATTTTGACCAGAAGTAGCGAATGACACTTTTTCAACTCTTGATGAAGAGAGAGTCTCGTCATCTATGAATCCGAGCGCATGCATTCGATCAAGAACAAGATTCTTTCTAGCATCGAGTTCGGTTCGGTGCGTGCCATATGGAGAGTAATAGCTTGGTGCTTGAATCATTGCCGCGAGATATGCTGATTTTGCGAGCGATAGGTCCTTTGCTGGTATGCCGAAATATATTTCTGAAGCCGCTTCAATACCATAAAGTGTTCCGCCATACGAAGCTGTGTTGAAATAGGTTTCAAGAATTTGGTTTTTTGAATATATTTGTTCTAGTTTTATAGCGAGTACCCATTCATGTAATTTCCTTATGATACTTTTTTTATTCGTGAGAAGCGTATTCTTTACAACTTGTTGAGTAATGGTTGAACCTCCTTGTGAAAAAGAACCCCCAAGAGTATTCGCTATAATTGCGCGAATAAATGAAGCAATACGAATACCTCCATGTTCATAAAAACTTGAGTCCTCAATCGCTATTGTTGCCTGTATCGCATTTGGAGATATAGCAGTAAGCGAAACTATCTCTCGTTTTGCATCCCGATTGTAATCATAGAGAAGAACCTGGCCTGTGCGGTCATAGATTTTCGTTGATTGATTTACTTGTCGCGCTGCAAACGACCCAATATCAGGTACGGGTGTTATTGCAACCACAAACAAAATACCTCCGGCGGTGAAGAATCCAATCCCTAGAAAGATAAAGATACAAACAAGAAAAATATGCCTCCACGAGGTACTCTTTCGGTCTTTCATAGCTTGTATGCTACCACTTTTCCTCCTCTTCCTCTTCTTCAGATTCCTCATTCTCGTCTTCAGGAATCTCTACTTCTGATTCATCATCATCAAATGTCATATGGATATATGTAACAAAAATTTATATTTGTGCAAGAGTGCTTTATATAGGGTGTGGATTAGTGTCGAGTAAGACCCATAGCAAGCGCCGTAATACCGATTGCAATAGCATCTAATTCATCATCAAGTCGTTTCTTTTCTGTGAGCGTAAGAAGTTGTGGAATCATATTCGCAATGGCAGATTTCTGTGCGCCTCCATATCCTGTCACAGCAATTTTTACTTGTTGAGGTGAACATTCTATGACTGGTATGGAAGCGATGCCGGCGACAGCAAGTATCGCTCCGCGTGCTTCAGCAACACCAAACGCCGTCTTTTTATTCACGCTAAAGAAAAGTGTTTCAATAGCGAGAGCGTCAGGCGAATAATCCTTAGTCGCTTTTGTAACTGCTTCTGATATGCGGGCAAGCCGTTGTTCAGTATGGCCTTTCGGAGGTATGACACAATCGCTCCAAAGTAGTGTTGGTCGCGAAGGATTTCCTTCAATAATAGCGATGCCAAGCCGATCGTATCCAGGATCAATTGCTAGAATTCTCATAGTTTCGCGCATTAGTAAAAATTTCTTGCACATCCGTATGCTCGTCAAGCGCTTCGAGAACAGTAGAAAGCCGTTCCTTGTCAAAATCAGAAAGCTCAATAAATGGTTCATGCGGTGTATAAGAGCTGCAGGTTTTCGTGAATGCCCAGCTTGCCGCTCCAGGAGCCGATAGTTCAATTCCTTGTAGTGAAAAAAGATGTTTTATTTCCTGTGTCGTTCGATTTTTATTATCAGTGAATGCATCAATAAGTATCGCGACACCGCCGGGGCCATATGCCTCGTATATGATTTGTTCTAGATTCCCAGAATCTTTTGATATACCTTTTGCGATTGCTCTTTCAATATTATCTTTTGGCATATTTACAGCTTTCGCGCGTGTGATAACAACCGAGAGTCCTGGAGCCGATAGAATGCCATTCGCTTTCTTTGATTCGAGCGCAATAAGGCGCGCGAAGCGTGAGAAAATACGACTCTTCGCGGTATCAGTTGCCGATTTCTGTCGTTTAATTTGAGACCATTTACTGTGTCCTGACATGGTCAAAAAATATCACTGAGTTTCTCGCCACTTAAATAGGCACGGCCTTTGGGGGTGAGTATGCGACCACGAGATGACCTCTCAATAAAACCAAGGCGGAGCAAGTATGGCTCGTACACATATTCAACCGTGTCAGAATCTTCGTGGAGCGCTGCAGCGAGCG
>MFMU01000022.1:6853-15597 GCA_001781915.1 Candidatus Kaiserbacteria bacterium RIFOXYD1_FULL_47_14
TTTCAAGAAGTGTTTCGAGATAGCGGCGGTCATCTTTCGTGAGACCAAATGCATCGATACCAAAGAGTTCGCACGCCTCATCGCAGAGTTTTCCAGAAAGGGCTCGCTCGTGCACCTCAGAGAAGTCGCGAACGCGCTTCAGAAGCGCGTTCGCGACGCGAGGTGTCGCTCTACTCCGTGCCGCGATTCGTTCAATGACTTCTTCAGGAACCGAAAGTTTGAGCAGACGAGCCGAACGACGGATAATATCGCGCAAGTCGTCGTTATTATAGAAATCGAGTTGATATACGCCACCGCCGAAACGAGAACGCAAAGGGCCGGAGAGATCGGCGACGCGCGTCGTCGCGCCGACAAGGGTGAAGGGCGGGAGCGCGAGTTCGACCGTGCGCGCTGAAGGACCTTTCCCGAGCACAATATCGAGATGTCCCGACTCGAGAGCAGGGTAGAGGAGTTCTTCTATTTTCCGTGAAAGTCGGTGGATCTCGTCAATGAATAGAACCGTGTTTGGCTCAAGATTGGTTAATATCGCCGCGAGGTCGCCCGCGCGCTCGATAGCGACGCCCGAGGTGCTCTTTAATGGCGATTCAAGCGTTACAGCGACTAGATGGGCAAGAGTTGTCTTCCCGACTCCCGGCGGGCCGTAGAATAGGAAGTGTTCCGGCATTCCTCCGCGCTTTTTCGCAGCATCGATAGAGATTCGCACGCTCGCTTTGACTTGTTTCTGGCCTACATACTCGTCCCAGTGGCTGGGGCGTAAGACGGCATCGAGAGATACAGTCGGCTGTGGTATTTTCGAAGGACTTGACATAAAAATTATGCGATGCTAACATTCTATCACAGTTTCTTTGATCCTATTCATAATCCTCTGGGCAAGGCTTGACGGCTTTTGGCGATTCCCCAAGGACTTTCTGGTTCGATACTTCGGTATTGACGCTGGGGAGCACCTCAGGTGCTTCGTCTTCCCCGCCTTACGGCGGGTTTTGCCCTGAGGATTATGGACGGGAGTAAAAATGTTCTTTCCACAACAAAAGGAGGTATATATGTTCCAGTTCTTGATTTTTTGGCTTATTGTGGGAGTTATCGTTTTAGTATCTGTAAATCTGTATGCAGAAAAGACCAATAGATTATGGGCGCCACCCGGATGTATTGATGATTTACTGTTAGTTCGATGGATGTTAATCATTCTTGTTTGGCCGATTGTCATCTTCGTAGTTGCTCTCATATTGATTCCCGAGTGGATACGAAAGAAAAAATGATCTGAAATGTGTAGTTCGCCCGACAAAAATCACCCGATTCTGTCGGGCGATTTCTTTTTGGGTGTTCAAGATTTCTAAACGATTATCCATAACTTCCTGCTATAGCAGTATTTTATGGACAGTGCTGTGCATGTGCATACTGGGTATGCACAAGAACAAGAGCAAATTATTTCTGGAGATCAACCGTGTCGGCGACTTCGGCAAGGGAAGTGACACCAGAGAGTGCCTTCAAAATACCGTCTTGCGCCATCGTGAGATAACCCTGTTTCGCCGTTAGTTTTGCGATGTCGTTTTCGGGCGGATTATCGCGGAGGAAGTTCGCAAGTTCATTGTCCATAAAAATTGCCTCGAAAAGGCCGATGCGGCCTCGATAGCCGGTTTCTTCTTCGTTTGCAGGAGCAGGATCAAATATAGTTTCTATTTTTTCAGGAATGAGAGATTTATCAGAAAGCGGTTCAAATACTTTTGCAATCATTGCTTTTTCTGCATCAGTGAGAGGCCTTTCTTTTTTCTTATCAGGGTCGAGTTTGCGCAGAAGCCGTTGCGCCATCGAGACGGTCACGGCCGAGCCGAACGACTTCGTGTCCGCGCCGAGGTCCGCGAGGCGCGGGAATGTTCCGGCAGCATTGTTGGTATGGAGGGTAGAGAAGACGAAGTGGCCGGTGAGCGCTGCCTGTATAGCAATCTCCGCCGTTTCGCTATCGCGGATTTCGCCGACCATAATTATGTCGGGGTCTTGGCGGACGATTGATTTCAATCCTTCGGCAAAGGTATATTTCGTTCCTTCGACTTGCGTCTGCACAATGCCGTCGAGATGATATTCAACCGGATCTTCTATAGTAATTATTTTTATTTCCGGCGTGTGAATTTCGCGAAGAAATGAATATAGCGTGGTCGTCTTTCCACTTCCGGTCGGGCCGGTGGTGAGCAGCATGCCGTTCGGACGCCGTATTTCGGTCTCGAGGCGCGCGAGAAGCTTCGGGTGGATGCCCAGCTCTTTATATGAGACCATCGTCGCTTCAGGATTAAGAACGCGCATCACGATTGATTCGCCGTAGTTGCCGGGGATGAAAGAAACGCGCATTTCTACCTCTCCGCCATTGCTTGAGACGCTGAAACGGCCGTCCTGCGCGCGATTGGCGATATTCAGCTTTACCCCTGAAAGAAGTTTGATGCGTGAGTTTATCTGATGATAGGTCGCCGGATCGAAAAAATAAGTATCAACCAAGATACCGTCAATACGGAGGCGCATACGCGTTTTCTCTTCTTCCGGTTCGAAATGGATATCAGAAGAGCGAAGAGCGAATGCTCCGGCGAGAATAATCTCGAAAATATGGGAAACTCGGTCAAGCGACTTCAGAGCAGTAGCAGTTCCAAGTTCTTCTTTGAGCGCGTTGCGCGCGTCACCTTCCTTCGTGAATTTTTCAAGCACTTCTGGTTCGATAATAAATCCGCCGGTCTTCGGTTCAGTAGAAAATGAAAGATCAGCGTAATGAGAAAATGCTTTCTCTAAACTTTTTTGCGAGACGAGAAATTCTTTCAACGAGAAACCTCGTTCTATAAGTTCGGCGCGGAGTTTTGTGAATGCCGGATTGTTCGGATTATGAATAGCGAGAGAAAGAGACTTCCCTGCGCGCGCGAAGGCCGTTGTTTCAGCAACACGCGCCTCTGCTTCAGGAATAGTACTAAGCGCATCATTGTCTATTTCCTGTAACGAGAGGTCGGCATAGGTCATCCCATATTTCTCAGCGAGAATATGCGCCACATCCTCTTCTTCCCGCTCGCGCACCGCGGCCAATTTCTGCGTTTCTTTATCGATATCAAATGGTAGGTCCATACATCCATAATACCACTGAGATGCTAGCCAAGTACAAAAATTTGACAAACAGCATATATTTGTAGTAAGGTTCCATTCGGAATGTAGCGGTTCTTTAATAAATACCATTCGCAATAGTAGGGATGAATCTGACACATAAAGAAAGGAGGGGTGTATGCGTATCGTTATCCTTGGCGGACTTGGCAACTATGGGCTGGCACTCGCTGGGTTAGCCACTCAGCGCGGTCATGATGTCTTGCTTTTGCAGTTTCCTGGAACAGTCAGAAGAATACCAGGAGCCCCACAAAAGAATTATGAACCACTAATTCGGGAATTCGAAGCGAAAGGTGGGACATACAAGATCAGCAACAATTTGCAAGGAAGTGAAGCAACTTACACTTACCAGCATCGAGTACTGCGAAGCGTACAGGAAATACCTGACGATGTGCAGGTGTTAGTAATCGCTTACCCTTCACTACTGCACGAAAATATAGGCAGTATGTTGAAAGGGCGTATTAATGGCAAGATTATTATCACTTTCACAGATCGTTTCCTGGGTGGTTTCAGTGTCTTAAAAAATGCCGATGCTCTGGATACTGCCCATCTCGTTTCTGTCAGTGCTACTCCAGTTACGGCATTTCAGGATACCCACGACGCTTTCAGGAGAATTGTGTTTTCTGACAAGCACAATATTGGAACAGGATATTACCCAAACAGTAGTGCGATTGAGTTGGAACAGATTCTGCGTAATATCGTCCCGGGTGATTACAAGATATTCCATAGTCTACTGGAGGTGGCACTAAACTGTACTCCATCAAATCTGCACGCTCCCCACGATCTTCTTAATGTAGTGCGTTATGAACAGGCGCATGAATTCACAATGTTCCATGAAGGATTTACGCAGGGAGTTGTACATCTTATCAATGCCATTTCTCAAGAACGGTGCGAGATTGCAAAGGCGTTCAGCATAAATGCAATTTCGTTTCTTGAGTATGAGCGGCAAACATACGGATACGAAGGAGACAGTATTATTGAGAATCGTAGAATCAACTCGCAACTGAATCAGATTCCAGCTCCGACATCCTTGTATTCATGCAAAGGTATCGAAGATGTAGTTTGTGCTCTCGTCCCACTTTCCGAACTTGCAGAATTGGTCAATGTTCAGACTCCGATAATCAACGCCACTATCGACCTGTGGAGCTGTTATTTAAACCAAAATCTTAGAGAAGTTGGACGAACGCTGAAGTCGCTTGGTTTGGCTGGCAAATCACCAGAAGAAATACTTCGTGTCACGACATGATGTCGTCGCAGATGTTGGCTCACGAAAGCCCAAATTGATCATCTGTTTATCAACGAGGGAAACAAATACTATTTGTTTCCCTCGTTCTTTTTATTTTTGTTAATTAAGCAAAAAGTCTGTACTGTTTCTGGTCAAGATTTTTTTGAGGAAGAAAAATTTGTAATTTATTTTTCAATAGCATTTTTAGTAAATACCTAGTTACAAGTGTTGTTTTTTCTTTTAGAGCTTCTGGTAGCGTTAGAAACTGTGCTTCTAAGATTTCATAATTATCTGGTGTAACTTTCCCTGATCTATAATCAGCGACCGCAATTATCCAAAGGTTATTCCCTTCTTTTTCAGTAATTCGCTGCCGCATACCTGCAATACCTTTTGGTCTTATGACAATATTTGTTTCCTCCCGGGCCTCTCTAATTATTGTTTCAAATAAATTTTCGTCTTTCTCCATATAGCCACTTGGAATTGTCCAAACTGATGGGTCAGATTTTCGTCTAGTAAGAAGAATTTTTGACTTGTCACGAATGATAATGCCACCAATACCTATATTTATTTTTGGATAGTTTTTCATAAATTCGTTTCAATAAGCGTATAATACACTGAATGGAGACATTGGTTAAAACACTTGCGGAACTTGATGCGGAGGCAGAGCGTTTTATTGGTGGACTTGCCCCAAAGGAAGATGGGGCGACGCTTGTAACCCTTTCTGGCGATCTTGGAGCGGGGAAGACCGCGTTTACGAAGGCAGTCGCGCGAGCGCTTTGTGTCGAAGAAACAGTAAACAGCCCCACTTTCGTCCTTGAGAAAATCTATCAACTTGGGGGTGAAACCCCCAAGTTGGAGAGATTAATACACATCGATGCGTACCGGCTTGAAACAGGGAGTGAGCTCGCTCCTCTTGGTTTTGATGAGTTAATGCAGGACTCGGGCAATCTCATTCTGCTTGAATGGCCAGAAAAAGTCGCAGACGCGCTTCCGGCACCTGCCATACGAATTTCTTTTGTGGTACACCCTAATGAATCGCGCACTATTTCTTATGACTAAAAAAGCATCTAATAAAAAATGCATTGTGCTTCTTGATACCCACGCGATTATTCATCGTGCGTATCACGCATTGCCGGAGTTTACCGGCCCAACTGGCGCACCCACTGGGGCACTATACGGGTTGGTTTCGATGCTCCTGAAAATAATTACTGATCTTAAACCGGATTATATCGCTGCTTGCTACGACCTGCCGAAGCCGACTATCCGCCACGAGGCGTATGCGGATTATAAAGCGACTCGAGTAAAGACCGACGACGCACTCGCGCTCCAATTGAGCGAATCGAGAAAAATTTTTGAAGCATTCTCTATTCCTTCGTATGAGCGAGAGGGCTTTGAGGCCGATGACCTTCTCGGCACTATCGCGCATGAGTTAAAAAAAGAAAAACATATTCAGGTCATCATCGCTTCGGGCGATATGGATACGCTTCAGCTGGTTGATGATGAACGCGTTCGTGTTTATACCCTAAAAAAGGGAATCAATGACACTATTCTTTATGACGAAAAGGCAGTGAAAGAACGATTCGGTTTTCTTCCCGCACTCATTCCTGACTGGAAAGGGCTGCGAGGCGACCCTTCCGATAATATTAAAGGCATTCATGGTATTGGTGAAAAAACTGCGACTGAACTCATAACGAATTTCGGTTCGATTGAAAAAATATATGCAGCATTGAAGAAAAGTGACACAGCATTTATAAAGAGTGGCATTAAACCGCGCATTATTGCGCTCTTAAAAGAACATGAAGAAGATGCTTGTTTTTCTAAATCGCTCGCGACCATACGGCTCGACGCGCCTATCGCTTTTACCTTGCCAGAACAAGAATGGAGCAAGAATGTCGAACTGCAAAAAGTGCTTTTAATGTGCGATGAATTCGGTTTCCGGTCGCTGCGAGAGCGGGCGCATAGGGTACTCGGCATTCCGGCGCACTCTGATGAATCTTTGGGTCCGCATATGACGGATGATGTTAGCGAGGACGCCACGCCAAAGCATTCACAGATTGCACCAGAACGCTTCGCTGAAGCGCAAGCAATGCTTTGGCTTATATCATCAGAGTTTACAAATCCGTCCCTAGACGACATTCTCGCGTTTACGAAAGAGAGAACATTTGATGCTGCATTTTTGGCGCTTGAAAAACAATTAGTCGAACTCGGAAAAGTGCGCGAGGTATATGAAAAAATAGAAAAACCATTAATTCCAGTTATACAAAGAATGGAGACACAAGGCATTCTTATTGATCCTGCGGTGCTTGCTGGTCTCGCGAAGAACTATCGTGCCGAGCTCGAAAAACTCGAAAAAAGCATTTATAAATCCGCCGGACGCGAATTTAATGTGAACTCGCCGAAACAGCTCGGGGAAGTACTTTTTGATGAATTGAAAATTATCCCCGAGAAGCAGAAGAAGACCGCAGGAGGCGCGCGTTCGACCCGCGAGAGCGAACTCGAGAAGATTCGCGGTATGCATCCGGTTATCGATGCGATTCTTGAATATCGCGAATTGAAAAAACTTCTATCAACCTATATCGAGAATCTCCCTGCGATGCTCGATGAAGATAATCGTCTGCATACCGAGTTCATACAGACCGGCACAACGACCGGCCGTCTCGCATCGCAAAATCCGAATCTCCAGAATATTCCGCTTCGCTCTGAACGGGGGCGCGCAATACGAAATGCTTTTATCGCGTCACCAGGATTCTCGCTCGTTTCGCTGGATTATTCGCAGATAGAATTGCGGCTAGCGGCGATACTCTCGGGCGATGAAAAATTCTGTGAAATATTTAGAAATGGACGAGATGTCCACACCGAAGTGGCCGCGCAAGTGTTTGGTGTGGTCCCTGAAAAAGTCGATGGAGAAATGCGCCGCCGCGCGAAGGTCATCAACTTCGGTATTCTCTATGGCATGGGAGTCAATGCGCTCCGTGCGCAGCTTGGCTCAACAACCGCCGAAGCGCATCAATTCCTCGAAAATTATTTCAGTACTTTCAAAACGCTTTCGGACTATCTAGAGAGTACGCGCGGCTTCGCGAGAAAATATGGATATACCGAAACGATCTTCGGTCGTCGTAGACAATTTCCTGAAATGAAATCATCTCTGCCGTATGTGCGAGCACAGGCAGAACGCATGGCAATTAATGCGCCGATACAAGGAACCGAGGCAGATGTGATTAAACTCGCTATGGTCAAGGTCGACGCCATAATCAAAGAGCATGGCGGAGATGCTGGCGCACATTTATTGCTTTCGGTGCATGACGAATTAGTGTATGAAATCCGCGCTGGTCAGGTAGAAAAATTAAGTGCGCGCATCAAAGAAATTATGGAGTCGATACTGCAAGATAAAGAAACACGCGGCGTGCCTATCATCGCGACAATGAAATCCGGACCCAACTGGGGTGAATTGCAATAAAATGATTTATCTTTTTTACGGTTCTGATGTTGAGAAGGTGCGCGCGAAAGCGTTTGAATGGGTCGTGAAAGCGCGCATCAAAGAACCAAATCTTATTTATGCGCGTCTCGCACGCGAGGAACTCACGGATGCGACGCTCGAAGATGCTGCGCTCTCTGGCGGACTTTTCGTGAAGCGGCTTCTTGTGCTGATTGATGATCCATTCGCCCATGTGAAGGACTTCGTAAATCCCTCATCAGATGAGGGATTTACGAAGTCACAACATTCAGAAGAAGATAATAACAATATTCTTGAAGAACATCTCGACGCACTCGCTACTTCTGATAACGCGATTCTTATTCTTGCGCCAAAACTTTTAGCAGCGAAGGCGAAAAAACTCGTAGCAAAAGCGAAGATAGAATATAAATTCGACTTGCCTGTACAGGCAGGCAAGCCAGAGCGCGGTTTTAATTCAAATCTCGTGAATGCGCTCGCGGCTCGTTCGCACGAAAAATTGTGGCTTGAAATTAATCGTGCGCTCTCTGCTGGCGATGCGCCAGAAATGCTTCACGGTCTTCTACATTGGAAGGCGCGCGACCTGATGGAAAAGGGAAGCAGAGTGTGGACCATAAAAGAATCTCGCGCGCTTTCTCTATCGCTCATCTCGCTCCTCCAGTCATCTCGTCGTGGCGGTCTCGACCTCTCTCTTTCGCTTGAGTGCTTCGCGCTTTCGATTTAAATTTGTGCGCCCACCAGGGCTCGGACCTGGGACCTTCTCCTTAAAAGGGAGCTGCTCTACCGACTGAGCTATGGGCGCGATTTGGTATTTCTACCACTTACACCTTACACCTTCAACCTGAATTCTCTAATAGCTGAATGCATCTACGGTCTTACCACTCGCATCAAGAAGCTTCACCAATTCATTTTTCGTGCGCCAGATGGAGCTATAGCGGCCGA
>MFMU01000022.1:15694-17043 GCA_001781915.1 Candidatus Kaiserbacteria bacterium RIFOXYD1_FULL_47_14
CGCGCTTGAAATGTTAGTAGGCGGCGCGAGCTCGACCTGACAGCGCGGGAGTTTCTTCACATATTCAATACAGACATCGTCGTGAAGATATCCAGCACCGTATTGCGAGGCAAGGTCGTCAGACGGCGCAGGACAATTTTGCGGCAAAGAAGGAGAGAAATGCTGAAAATTACTGAAGTAGCCGATGCATTTATTTTCTCGGAAAGAAGCGCCGATAGGAGATCGTCCGGAAATAAGTATCGCTCGAGTTCCGGGCGCGAGCACAATATCTTTTAAAGCATTTACAATGCCTGACTTCGGAATTTCAGCTCCTTTTGGAATGACCGTCACATAACCGGTTGCATCACTTGAAAGTGCCCACCCTGAGATATTGACCAGGACACCAGCATTAGATGCAACTTTTATTTCAACATACTCGTCTATTGGATTTGACGACGCGGCACCAGAAACATAATGATTCATAGTAACAATACCGCGATATGACGAAGGCGTTCCGAAAACATTTCCGCCGACGAAAGAGGGAACGGGCGTCCCTGAATTATTTGAAACAGTATTTATATTATTTCCATTGGATGAACCAGGCAGAGAAACATGTGAATTGCCAACGATGAATGGAACTTTCGGAAATTGCAGGTAGGTACCACTGCCAAGAGGAGATGGTTGAGAAAGTGTCGGGCCGGTAAAAGATATCGGATGCAATGGACCGCCGATGATAATCCAGAGAAGAAATATGAAGACGAATACCCCGACAAAAAACCATGCGTCATGTTCCATATGGCAATAATACTATCAGCTATTTGAGAGGAGACGGTCAAGCTCTTCTCGAACAACTTCAGCGTCGCTCCACAGCATCTTTGTTCCTCGTGCCTCCATAATAAACGGATCGGTGCCTTTACCAGTGATGAGAACTGCATCGCCTGGACGCGCGGCACGAAGCGCCGCGCGGATTGCTTCTCGCCGATCCATAATAATTTCAGGTACGCGTTTCATACCAGCCGCCATCGCCTCAACGATATCGCGCGGATTTTCATCGTAGGGATCTTCGTTCGTGAGAATAACTTGATCGCATTCTTCGTCGGCGATTCGGCCCATTTCCGGGCGCTTCCATGTGTCGCGCCCGCCGCCCGTGTTCCCGAGAACGCCGATTTTTCTGCATTTTTCAAATGTTCCATACAGCGCACGGAGCGAATCTGGCGTATGTGCGTAATCAACAATTGCAATAAAGTCCTGTCCGGCCTCAATGCGTTCAACGCGTCCGCGCACGGTCGGGAGCGTTTTAAGCGCTATTGCCGAAGTGAGAAGCGGAATGCCGAATGCCTCGCCAAGTTTCAATGCAGCAAGCGCGTTCA
>MFMU01000022.1:17059-18829 GCA_001781915.1 Candidatus Kaiserbacteria bacterium RIFOXYD1_FULL_47_14
AGGAACTGGAAGTGAAAAATGCACCCCGGCATAATCAAAATTTATGTGTTGTTCGTCTCCAGAAATATTTTTAAGTTCTTGTGCGCTAAATCCTATAGCTCTTGAAACATGGGCTGAAAGAAAGGTGCGGCTCTCGGGAACATCTTCATTAGTGACGAGTATTCTAGATTTTTTGCGTGAACGAGCAAGAGTATCGACAATAGCGCGTTTCGCGGTGACATAGTTCGCAAAAGAACCATGATTCTCAATATGTTCGCGCTGGATGTTGGTTACGATAAGCCCGTCGAGACCGAGGAACCAGTGCCGATACTGCAGAACGCCTTCAGAAGACACTTCAATAACGAGATGCGTACATCCTGCTTGCAGCGCTCGGCGCATAAATGCTTGTGCGAAACCGCGCCCTTGCATCGTCATTTTGTAGCGATTTGGTTCGGACTCATCTTCAATAGCGAATCGAATAGTAGAAACAAGCGCCGTTTTATATCCAGCCGCGCGCAGAATTGAAAAAACCATTTCAGCAGTTGTTGATTTTCCTTTTGTTCCGGTGATACCGATGACGGTGAGTTTTCGTGCAGGGAAGTCGTATGAAAATGCCATGAAGATGGCAAGAACGCGGTGATAGAACGGCCGTAACGGCCGAACGAACGGCTCGGGCACGATTTTTTTCAGTATTTTTATAATGCGATTTAGTAATTCGTACATAGGCAGTAATTATGAATGGCCATTTGAAAGGGCTGCTTTAAGCCGGACATCCTTGCCGATCGCATCATCGGGAATTGTTTGGAGCGCGCCTCGCGCTTCGCGCTCGGTGTATCCGAGCGCGACGAGCGTATCAAATACCTCGCCATCTGCATTGTCGTGTGAGCGTGGTCCAACCTTATCAACGAGTTCCATCACCAGCTTTTCGGCACTCTTCTTCCCGAGTCCGACGACTTTGGTAAGGTACGCGAGATCCCTTTTGCCGATTGCTCCTTCAAGCGCCTCGCGCGGCGCGTGGCGCAGTATCCCGAGCGCGGTCTTTGGGCCGATTCCTGAGACCGAGATAATAAGCTCGAAGAAATCACGATCAGCCGGGTCGAGGAATCCATAAAGATCAACTCCATCTTTTTTTACTGCCAAATGGGTGGCGAGGACGGTTTCATTCCCTACAGAAAGCGTTTGAGGTGCACTCAGATATACCTGAATACCGAAGCCAGCGACCTCGATAGTGGCGCTTGCGAGTCCGACTTCGAGCACTTTCCCGCGGATCTGCCGAATCATCGTTTCATCATACAGCATTTGCATTTATTGCTTAAACCTTGTACCTTATGGCTACAACCTATTTTTATGGCAATTACCAGTTCTGCAAAGAAGGCAATCCGCTCGTCGGCGAAGAAACATGTATTCAATCTCCGCCGCAAGGGGGCTCTTCATGATGCAACGAAGATGCTCACAAAAGCGCTAACAGCAAAAGATGTCGCTGGCGCTGAGAAACTCCTTTCTTCGGCATATAAAGCAATCGATAAGGCATGCAAGAGCGGTGTTATTAAAAGCAACACTGCTGACCGCAAGAAGTCGCGCCTCGCCGCCGCAATCAAACGCGCTCGCGCGTAATCTCCAAGTGCTCTCGGACGGAATCGAACCGTCATCTAGCCCTTCGGAGGGGCTTATCCTATCCGTTGAACGACGAGAGCGAACATTTCAATCCTAACGCTAAAACAATTTTTGTGCTCTCGGACAGAATCGAACTGTCATTATCAGCTCCGCAAGCTGAAGGCCTATCCGTTGACC
>MFMU01000022.1:18890-19145 GCA_001781915.1 Candidatus Kaiserbacteria bacterium RIFOXYD1_FULL_47_14
GTGTGCGTGTGTTCTCCTTCATCAACATGCTGGAGAAAGTACTCATAGACCATATCAACATCAACGCCTTCGAGCGGGATTACGAGGTGCGGCGCGAACCATGTCTCATTCTTAATCGAGAGTAATGGAGGCAGTTCGCCCTCGACATCTTCAAGAACAGAAAAGGAAACCATTTTTTCAAACGGATGCATTTCGTCGCCGATAACGAGCCCTTGTTCAACAAGGCGGAAGCGGTGTGTCGGCGGTTGTTTGGCG
>MFMU01000022.1:19189-21990 GCA_001781915.1 Candidatus Kaiserbacteria bacterium RIFOXYD1_FULL_47_14
GTTCCGTATGCTTCTGACCGTGTGTGCGAGGACCGCCATGGAACCCATGACGCTTCACGACACCAGCAAAACCCTTACCTTTCGTGAGACCGGAGATCTGAACAAGATCGCCGACCGAAAATACAGACGCATCGATCGTACTACCGACCTCAGCAGAGTCCGTCGTGCGAAATTCGCGAATTGCTTCAAAACCCTTGCCCTTAGTATGGCCAAGTACCGGCTTAGAGATGTTTTTCGTCTTACGGACGCCCTGACCAACCTGAATAGCTGCATACCCATCCTTACCTTCAGGAGTCTTCACTGCCGTAACTGTGACCGGACCAGCCGAAAGGATGGTTCCTGCGCGAGCAAGACCATCTTCCCCGAAAATGCGGGTCATCCCTTCTTTTGTAGCGAGAATGAATTTCATTTTTAAAGCAAAACGCGCAACAGCAAGTCGCGTTGCGCGAGTTGCCATAGGACCGGTCATGGGCACCGTTCGTAGCGTTACGAGGCACTGTACACGAGTACTCAAAAAGATGCAAGAAAAATAAAAGGTGCCTGCAGATGGAGTTGCAGGCACCTTTTTTCGGGACCCCTAGAGGCGCGTCCACACGGAGGACACAGACCCATCTAAGAGATGCCGAGATTCATTGTTCAATAGGAACATTACAAGGATAAGGGTCAAGATACTCAATAGACCAATTGGATGGCACGTTCGTAAGTCGATGAAAATCGAGACGGGCTTTAATACCCCACTCGATAGCTTTTTGCAGGCTCACTACCAACGTTTCGTCATTCTTTAGGAAATGGCTCCAGTAATCACCAGTTCCCGCATGGGCGGCATTTGCACTCAGTGTAAACAGCACCTTGTCATCATCCCGATGCACCTCTAAAAGCTTAACGAGACACCGCTTCACCCTTAATTCTTGCGATGCTTCGGAAAGAAACCTTCTAATCTTCTCCTCCCATCCATTCGGGAAACGATTACTTTCTAGGAAAGATTCCGGAGTGACAGAACTATGCATTATTAACCCCCTAACCATATTGAACCTCCTTGTAATGTGACTTGAATGTTCTTATATTTCCGCGTGAAATAGTACCATGCTTTTGTCAAATAAAAAACCGCCCTATGGGGCAGTTTTTTATTACCTTTCTTTAAAAAGTTTAGACCATCTTGACGTCGATCGTAACGCCAGAAGGAAGATTGAGGTTCGTGAGGGCCTCGATAACCTTTGGCGACGGGTTCAGAATGTCGACAAGTCGCTTATGGACGCGCATCTCGAACTGCTCACGTGCGTCCTTATGGACGAATGTTGAGCGGTTCACAGTCCAGCGCTTTATCTCAGTCGGGAGAGGGACCGGACCAACAACAGTCGCATCGAAGCGAGCTGCGGTGTCCATGATCTGCTTCACCGAAAGATCGAGAATTTTGTGCTCATAGGCGCGGATGCGGATGCGGAGCTTGTGTTCCATCTGAGCTGGTGCTGCAGCCTTTTTAGAAGCTCGCTTCACCTTTGGTTTTTCTGCTGTCGCTGCTGTTGCCATATGAGTAGTGATTCTCGAGTGAGAATTTAGGCCGTAATCTTCGTTACGACTCCTGCACCCACCGTCTTGCCACCCTCGCGGATAGCAAAGCGCTGCTGCTCCTCAAGTGCAACCGGAGCCACGAGCTTCACCTTGAAGGTGATTGTGTCACCTGGCATAACCATTTCCTTACCCTCTGGAAGCGTCACTTCACCAGTTACGTCCGTTGTGCGAATGTAGAACTGAGGCTTATAGCCAGTGAAGAATGGTGTGTGACGACCTCCTTCGTCCTTCGAGAGGATATACACCTCTGCGCTGAAGTCAGTATGTGGGGTGACCGAGCCTGCCTTCGCAAGTACCTGACCACGATGCACATCTTCCTTTTTGGTACCACGAAGAAGAATACCAGCATTGTCGCCAGCCATACCCTCCGTGAGCGGTTTGTTGAACATTTCGATACCAGTAACAGTCGTCTTGACCGTATCCTTAATACCGACAATTTCAACTTCCTCGCCTACCTTCACGATACCGCGCTCGATACGGCCAGTAACTACCGTACCGCGACCTTCGATCGAGAAAATGTCTTCGATCGGCATAAGGAACGGCTTGTTTACTTCACGTTCCGGCTGGTCGAAGTATGAGTCCATCGTGTCGATGAGCTCCTTTGTCTTCTTTGCGTACTCATCGTTCATGTCCTTAGCCTCAAGAGCCTTCAAGCCAGAGCCGCGGATGATTGGAGTAGCGACACCGTCATAACCCTGCTTCGTGAGAAGTTCGCGAATTTCCTCTTCGACGAGGTCGATGAGGTCTGCTTCAGCAACCATGTCTACCTTGTTGAGGAAGACGATGAGCTTCTTAAGACCCACCTGCTTAGCAAGGAGGATGTGCTCGCGTGTCTGAGGCATCACGCCGTCAGTTGCAGCAACCACGAGAACTGCGCCGTCCATCTGAGCGGCACCAGTGATCATGTTCTTGATGTAGTCAGCGTGACCAGGAGCGTCAATGTGAGCGTAGTGACGATTCGGTGACTCGTACTCTGAGTGGTGAAGCGCGATGGTGATACCACGAGCCTTTTCCTCAGGAGCACTGTCGATCTTATCGACACCTTCCACGCGAGCGCTATAACCCTCGCCCTTGAGCATGTCTAGGGTGTGGAGGATACCTGCGGTGAGAGTCGTCTTTCCATGGTCAACGTGACCGATGGTGCCCACATTCATGTGCGGCTTGCTGCGATTAAATTCTGCCATAATCGGATAAATTAAATTTGATAAATCACGAATTAATCCGACACGAGT
>MFMU01000022.1:22050-24728 GCA_001781915.1 Candidatus Kaiserbacteria bacterium RIFOXYD1_FULL_47_14
AAGGGAGTAGTAGGGGCAAAAATAAAGAAATCGCGCCAACCGTTCGGTTGGCGCGATTTCCTCGAACCTAAGTAACTCTTATTTCCTGCTTTCGATAATCGTAGCAGCGACGTTGTTTGGAACCGTATCGTAATGATCGAATTCCATCGTCATGCTTCCGCGACCCTCGGTCATAGAGCGAAGAGTGGTGGTGTAACCAAACATTTCTGAGAGCGGAACCTTTGCATTTACCACCTTGTTCATACCACGCTCTTCCATGCCCTCGATCTGCGCACGCTTACCCGAGAGGTTTCCGGTGATATCGCCCATAAACTTGTCTGGAACGATGACCTCAACACGCATGATCGGCTCAAGAATAACTGGCTTTGCCCTCTGTGCAGCCTCCTTGAAGGCCATGGAAGCAGCGATCTTAAAGGCGATTTCTGAAGAGTCCACATCATGGAACGACCCGTCGTAGAGATCGATAGAAACATCGACCATTGGGAATCCGGCAAGGTGACCACGGGACATTGCTTCGCGCATACCCTTTTCCACTGCAGGGATGTATTCCTGAGGAATAGCTCCTCCCTTGATATTGTTGATGAATTCGAAATGATCCTCGCGCGTGATATTCTTCGAAATTTTCTCTCCCTCGACAACTGGCTCCATTTTCTTCATGCGAATCTTCACATGACCATACTGACCGCGACCACCTGTCTGCTTGATGTACTTACCCTCAGCTTCGCCCGAGCCGAGAATCGTCTCGCGGTATGCCACCTGCGGCTTACCCACATCTGCAACAACATTGAATTCGCGCTTCATGCGGTCGACAAGAATTTCGAGATGGAGTTCACCCATACCCGAAATGATGGTCTCACCCGTCTCCTCGTCAGTCTTGATGCGGAAGGTCGGGTCTTCATCAGCAAGCTTCCTGAGCGCGACACCCATTTTCTCCTGGTCAGCCTTGGTCTTCGGCTCAATACGAAGCGACACCACCGGCTCAGGGAACTTGATTTCTTCAAGCACGATTGGACTTGCCTCGTCACAGAGCGTATGTGAGGTCTTCGTATCCTTCAAACCTACGGCTGCTGCGATTTCTCCGGTAAATACCTTTTCCACCTCTTCACGCTTATTCGCCTGAAGACGTACGATACGTCCCACGCGCTCCTTGGTGCCCGTGGTTGAATTGTAGATATACGAACCAGCAGTAAGGGTGCCTGAATAGACGCGGAAGAATGTGAGAGCTCCTACGAACGGGTCAGTCTGGAGCTTGAACGCGAGCGCGCAGAACGGCTCATCGTCAGACGCATGGCGCTCAATAGGTTCACCCGTATTTGGATTCTTTCCTGTTGTAGGAGGGAGATCAAGCGGAGATGGAAGATAATCAACAACAGCATCAAGTACGAGCTGTACGCCCTTGTTCTTAAGTGCGCTACCGCAGTACACAGGGAAGATCTCATTTACAATAACCGCCTTGCGAAGAATCTTCTTCAACTCATCAACACTTGGCTCCTTACCCTCGAGGTATGCACTCATCGCCGCGTCATCTTGCTCGACAATGCGCTCCACAAGAGCGGCGCGATACTTCTTTGCTTCTTCAAGAAGGTTTGCAGGAATCTCGCCTTCAATAACGTCCTGACCCATATTCCCCGAGAAGGTGTAGCCCTTCATCGTGAGAAGGTCGACCATACCCTCGTGTGCTGATTCCTCACCAATCGGAATCTGCATGCGGATAGCTTTTGCGGAAAGACGGTCAAGAATCGAGGCGTATGAGCGCTCGAATGATGCTCCCGTACGGTCGAGCTTATTTATGAAACAGACACGAGGAACGTTTGCTTCGTCGGCATAGCGCCAGTTGGTCTCAGACTGCGGTTCCACACCCGAAACGCCGTCGAACACGACAATGGCCCCATCGAGTACGCGCATCGAACGCTTCACCTCGGCAGTGAAGTCGATGTGCCCAGGAGTATCGATGATGTTAAAACGGAACTTCTTGGAAGAATCCTTCTTATCCTCTTCGGCCGTCTTGGACCAGAAGCACGTGATAGCAGCTGCGGTGATAGTGATGCCGCGCTCACGCTCCTGCTCCATCCAGTCAGTCGTCGTCTCTCCTTCATGCACTTCACCAATCTTGTGTTGTGAACCGGTGTAGAAAAGGACGCGCTCGCTGGTCGTCGTCTTTCCTGCGTCGATGTGCGCAATGATTCCGAAGTTACGGACTTTCTCTAGTGGATAATCGCGATTCATAGGGTAAATAAAAAAATAAGGCGCCGAGGCGTTACCGTGAAGAATAGCCGAAACACGGCAAAAAGAAAAGGTCGGCCACACGATGACGTGTGACCGACCGAACATACTCGAATTAAAATCCCGGAACCACAAGAAGCTTTCCCTTGCATCTCTCCAACTCTCGCATCTCCCAATCAAGACATTCCTGATACAGAGTCGAGCGGAATCCGAACAAAGCCCTCCGAAAATCCGAGGTATCAATTTCAGTATCCCAACCTTCTGGTGGGAGATCGGAGCGGTCAAGCGGATTCCGAGGATCGACTGGGGCTTTAAATGAAAAACCTCTCATGCACACCTCCTTTTTAATGCAGGTTCGAGCCGTGATAGATCCTAACAAGGATTTACTACAAAAACAAAACGCCCCGTACGGGGCGTTTTGTTTTTACTTCTATAAAAAATTACTACCAAGCGAG
>MFMU01000023.1:0-3721 GCA_001781915.1 Candidatus Kaiserbacteria bacterium RIFOXYD1_FULL_47_14
TTGAAGCCAGAACCCTTTTAACTAGTAAGTACACTATTGATTTATTATGAGTATAGTATGATACTAGGATTCATTAGCACATTAATTAAAATACAATACTATGAGCATTGAATCCGCGCCAAAATCAAATGAGAAAATCGAGAATACGAGCATAGAATCTACCACGCAGTCAAACGAAAGAATCGAGAAGTTGGAAAATGCCAAGAAATTGATTCTGGAAGCGGCAAAAAATATTTCACTTGCTGCCGCAGAATTATCTAGCGATTGTAAAATTGTTGAAGGACCAGACCATACACCTATTGCTTTTGAAGACCATCCATTTGTCATTAAGGGCAATCCTCAAATTCACCACTTCTTCGGACGATCTGATTTAGAAAAAATGTACGAAACTCTGCTAGACAAAGCGGATGAGATTAGAAAAGAGATTGTGACATCAGAATAATAAATAAATTCGCTGAATGTAAAAATTGCGGAAGGGGTGGGACTCGAACCCACAAGGGCTTTTGGCCCGCCAGTTTTCAAGACTGGTTCCTTACCATTCGGAGCACCCTTCCTTCTTCGTGTGCATACTCAGTATGCACAACCAAAAATAATTTATTACTGCGCCGGCGCGTCCCGTTTTATTGGGGTGATGATGTGTGCACCGGTGCGGACTCGATTATAGGGGATTTTGTTTTGGTGCGAAACCAGATGAGATAAATAATTTCAAGAATGCCCATTGTGTTAATAACGAGGAGGATGATGAACCACCACTTCTGACTGTTTCTCGCCGAATGCCAAAGTGCGTATCCTTTCAGAACAATAGTCCAAAGAACTATAACGAGAATAATAGGAACAAAAATACTCATAAATCCTGGCGTGAACGGAGAATAGAACGGCGTGTATGGTTGCATATATGTGCATCGTACCACACACTTCGTTTATGCGATATCTCGGAGTGGATTACGGAAGTAAGAAAGTAGGTCTCGCGCTCTCGGATGAAGCCGGCGCGATGGGCTTTCCTCATTCCATCGTGATAAATACGCCACGACTCGTTGATGAGATCTGCGCGCTTATTGCGAAGGAGGATGTTGGAGCAGTGATTATTGGCGAATCGCGCGACCTCGCAGGCAGAGAGAATCCGATTGCAAAAGATGCGCACGCTTTTGGTGATTTAATCACCGCGCGCTCGGGCGTGCCGATATTTTATGAATCAGAAGTGTTTACGAGCGCTGAGGCGCGGCGTGCGCCAGAAAAAGAATTGAAGACGCGCGCACCGAAGGTGCGCGTGGATGTCGACGCTTCTGCCGCTGCTCTTATTCTTACCAGTTATCTCTCGCGAACGAATCATGAATAAACCGCATATTTCGATTGATGAGTTCAGCAAAATAGAAGTGAAGGTCGGCACCGTGCGTTCTGCTGAACGCGTACCCGAGACCGACAAGCTGCTGCTGCTTATGGTTGATTTTAATGAGAATTCGCCAGATGGCGGAGGACCGCGTCAGATTATTTCTGGCATTGCCGGCTATGTCCCAGAACCAGAATCACTCATTGGTCGACAGCTCGCTTTTGTAACGAACTTAGAACCGCGCACTATACGCGGATTTGAATCGAACGGAATGCTTTTCGCGGTTGGAGAAGGCGACTCGTTTGCGTTTCTTACACCTGATAGAGAAATACCACCCGGAACCAGCGCACACTAATTGTGTGCGCCCTACGAGTCCTTGGCGAAGTAGGGTTATACTCTAAGTATGTCTTTCAATTTTGGTGAACAGTTGCGTGCAGCGTTCGCGCCGCCACGCTATCTGGCGCTTCCATTCTCTGGTATTGATCTCTCGACGAGCGGAGTGAAGGCAGTTCGTCTCGCTGAAGATGGACGAGGTCTCACTCTTGCGAATTATTCAGAGGCGCGATTGTCTCCAGGGGCATTTATTGATGGAGAAATAGTTGATCGGGCGGCGGTTATTGAGGCACTTTCTATTGCTGCTCGAAAAGCCGGCATCTCTTCTTCCAACGCTGCATTACCAGAATCGAAGTCATTTCTCTTCGAAACCGCGGTTTCTGGCGCTACCAAAATTGAGTGGCGTACGGCAATTGAACAACATCTTGATGAATTTATACCGCTGCCACCGCAAGAAACGGACTTCGATCTTGTTAAAGTTGGAATAAACGGCGATAGAGTGCTTATCGCAGGTATCGGTTTTGCACAGCGCGTTGTCGATGACACACTCTCAGTATTCGATCAGGCGCATATTTCTGTGCGCGCACTTGAAGGAGAAACATTTGCGATGGCTCGCGCGCTACTCCCGAAAGGAGATAAGTCCACCGCTCTAGTAATAGATATTGGGAAAACAACAACGAAGATAACTATCGTCGCGGAACGCATACCACGCTTTGCGACAACAATTGGTATTGGCGGCCACGCACTCACTCTTGCGGTGCAGAAGTATTTTGGCGTGACCGAAACCGAAGCGCGTAAAGTGAAGTCAGAACGCGGCATCGTTTCCGTAACAGGGAACGAGGAATATCTCGCGGCTATGCTTTTAACGGTTTCTGCGATTCGCGATGAAATTTCTCGCCGGCTCGATTATTGGCAAGGGAAGGCGACGCCAAATGGAACGCACGAGCCGGTGACACACGCTATTCTCGTTGGTGGCAATGCTTCATTGCGTGGGCTACCAGAGTATCTGGAGGGAACATTAAAAATTCCGGTCGTCATTGGCGATGTGTTTACCAATCTTGCTTCGCGCGATTCGTGGATTCCGCCGCTTGATTACACAGAATCGCTTGCCTACGCGACAGCAATTGGTCTCGCGCTATACGATCAACAATCTTATGAATAACGAATTAACTAATTTACTACCTTCCGAACGCTGTAATATACTCCGCCGTGATTATTTCGTACGCCTTGGCGCGGTCATTGTGTTTTTGGTGATAGTTCTCATACTTGCTGCTGCAGTATTACTTCTCCCAACCTTCGTATTTCTTACGGCTAGCAAGAACTCGTTGGAAACTCGTCTTGCAAGTATTGAATCAACCCTGTCATCTTCTGATGACAAAGCGCTTTCCGCGCAGCTCACGGCGCTATCGAATAGTGCTGCATCATTGTCTGCGCTCGCTGATACTCATTCGGCTAGTGCGATTATGCGCGCCGTACTCGCAGTTTCGCGCCCAGGCATCACCGTTTCTCATTTCGAGTATTCGTCTGCGTCTGACGCGAATAAGAATCAGAGTACGCTCGCGATTTCTGGTGCCGCGGCGGTGCGCGACGCTCTTCGTAGCTATCAACTTGCGCTACAAAGTTCATCATTTGTTCGTTCTGCCGATCTGCCGGTCTCTGCTTATGCAAAAGATGCCGACATCGCATTTACTATTACAGTTATTCTCGTACCATGAAATCTCGCCTCTTCAATTTCAGTATTGAGCTCATAATGGCTGGCGCTATTTTAGTTGGGTATGGATTTTGGTATGCTGTTGTATCGTCCAACAGCGCAGCAGTAGCAGGATTGCAGGATCAAATTACTGCAAAAACAGAAACAGCGACTCGTATCGCCACAGCGCGTGCGGCGATTGCCGAGATTAAAGATGATGAAGCAATCGTACAGGGATATTTTGTTCCTGAAACCGGAGTGGTCGCATTCATTAGCGGACTCGAAGCACAAGGACAAAAACAAGGTGCAGTCGTTAGCGTGCTCTCTGTTTCGACGGGTGCTACTGGTGCACAGCCGACCCTGCTATTTTC
>MFMU01000023.1:3741-5007 GCA_001781915.1 Candidatus Kaiserbacteria bacterium RIFOXYD1_FULL_47_14
TTGATGTAGTAATGCGTACCGTTGGTGCTATAGAATATATGCCATATGATCTTTCTGTCTCTGGGTTCTCGCTCGTGCAAGATGACAAAAATAGTTGGCATTCCGATCTTTCTATTCGTGTCGGATCGGTAAAAACAGCGACAATCACACTATGACTACTTCTTTCTTAAAGCATTTTCGTTATGACTCGTACTGTAATCCGGTGCGCGACTGGCTGGCGCTGCTAGTTTTTTCAGTAATAGTTCTTGCGGGAATTATTGTGTGGAATGTGTGGGCTTTCGATACAGTTGCGAACGGCGGTGTTATTGGCGCGGCCGCAACCAGCACCACTCCCATCTTCGACCAGTCCTCGCTCGATACTATTCACACTATATTTGCGAATCGTGCCGCCGAGGAGGCGAAGTATGAGACCGGCGCTTATAGTTTCGCCGACCCTTCGCAATAAGAGTGAAATACGATAAGGTGATGGAGAGAAGTTGCCCCCATAGCTCAATGGATAGAGCCACGGACTTCTAAGCCGTTGATGTAGGTCCGATTCCTGCTGGGGGCACAAATAGAGCGAAGCGAATATTTGTGGGCCGGAGGCTGACGGGCCGAGGCGGGGTCGCGGAAATTTTCAGCAGAAAATTATCCGTGACCAGCTGGCGAATTAGTGTATATTTACTTAGTATTGAGTTGCCGCGGTGGCGAAATTGGTAGACGCGCTAGCTTCAGGTGCTAGTTCTCGCAAGGGATTGGGAGTTCGATTCTCCCCCGCGGCACTATTGATAGAATATACAGATTGTGTATACTGGTATCAGTCTGTCCTTTGACAGACACAACTTGCATTCGCCATAGCGCAGAGGGGCTTATCTTAGGCCTTTCTTCGCTATGGCGAACCGGAATTTCCGGAATTGCCCGCTAGCAGTCGCTCCCCGAGAGGGACAGCAAACCAAACTGAACGGAGGATGTTCACATGGAATCAATCTTCACTGATGGTCAGCTGACGAAATTCATCGAAACGATGCGTCAGAAGCAAATGACACAGGAACGATTCAACTCGATTTTGGGCAGCGGCATTCTCGCCGATGTTCTCGATCCGAACGCCGACCTCGGCGATCGTGGTGCCGTTCGTATTGCACTCAAGCTCGACGAAGTCACAGAGGATTTGAAGAATTTTCCTACTTCCGACATCTTCATTATCACCGTCGACTACAGTCAGTCGCTCGAACAGATGATCACTTCCGGTCTCTACGACTGGCAAAACGACAACATCACCGCAAAGCG